>SLMM01000001.1 GCA_007133565.1 Bacteroidales bacterium | reverse complement strand
CTGCCTGACGGGATAAGCAATACCTCAGGCTTTTTCGGAGACCTGTCCGCCGGGACCTACGAGGTGCTTGTGGATGATGAGAATTTTTGCGGACCGGCGGCTACCGGCGATATAGTGATATCGGAGCCTGACGAGCTGGAGATAAGCCCTGACCTGCTGGTGCACAACCTGTGCCATGGTGATGAGCTTGGGGAGATAAGGGTTTCTTCGTCGGGCGGAACGGGAACGGTGACGTTCACCCTTGAGCCGGGTGATGTGTCAAATACCTCCGGGGTGTTTGGACTTCTGCCGGCCGGGACATACAGGGTGTCGGCCGATGATGAGAGGGGATGCGGACCGGTGTGGACAGACGATATAGTGGTGGATCAACCGGACCTGTTTGAGATATCGGTTTCCTATGAGAATGTGTCGTGCTTCGGCGAGGCTGACGGCGAAATATCTGTTACGGCTGCCGGCGGCGTTAGCCCTTACGAATATTCAATAACCGGCGACGATCCTGCCGGATACCAGGCTTCGGGCGATTTCAGCCTGCTGCCGCCTGGCGGTTACGAGGTTATTGCCCGCGATGATAATATGTGCCTCAGCAACATGGTTGAGGTGGAAATAAACGAGCCGGCCCAGGTTTTCGTGGGTTTTGATGCGCCGGCGATAGAGACGTGTTACGGCGACCCGGGTAAGATAACTCTTTCCGCCTCGGGCGGGTCGGGGAGCTTTGAGTACTCAATAACCACAACACAGTGGGTGCCGGGCACGTGGAGGACAAACAACGTGTTTGACGATCTGGAGGGCGGTGTGGCTTACTACGCTTTCGTAAGGGACACTGAAACAGAATGCATAACTTATGTGAACGCCGGGAACAGCATCACCATAAGCCAGCCGACAGAGATATCCTACTCGGTTACCTCGGTGCAGCATGTGACGGGGTGTTTCTACAATAATGACGGCGAGATAAGGATAAGCTCCCCGACAGGGGGTTCATCACCATACAGCTATTTTATTAACGGCACACAAAATCCCGACAGGATATTCAGGGACCTGACGGCAGGAAATCACCTGGTAGAGGTGGTTGACAACAGGGGTTGCAGGATACCCGAGACGGTAACAATAACGGCTCCTGATGAGATAGTGGTTGACGATGTGGCGCTGACGCCGGTGACCGGCTGCCACGACAACACCAACGGGGCGATAAGCCTTCTGGCCTCGGGCGGTACAGGTGTGCTTGAGTATGCGCTCAATGGCGGGCCCTTCGTTGCCCCGGGCGATTTTGACAACCTCCCGGGCGGAGGCCACACGATAATAATCCGCGATGAGAACATGTGCATTCTTGAGGTTACATATACACTGGATGCCCCCGGCGAACTGCTGCCTCCTGATATACAAACGGTACCTGCCTCATGCGGCGGTGCCGACGATGCGGCCATCAGGGCGCGTGCGTCAGGCGGCACTCCTCCGTATACAGTATCGCTGTGGCTCGGCGGCACTGAACTGTCGGAGCGGACAGGGATAGCAGACGGAGAATGGGTGACGTTTGGTGGACTTCAGGCCGGTGTGGACAGGTTTATTGTTCAGGTGGATGACAGCGAAGGATGCGGGCCCGCTGTGAGTGCTGAGCTTCAGACCACTGGCCCCCCTCCTCTTACGGCAGGGCCCGCGGTAACGACCGGCAACACCTGTTACGGCGATGCGGAAGGGTCTGTTGAGATTGAGGCCCGGGGAGGGACAGCACCCTATACATATACTCTTTTTGACAGCGACGGAAACGAGGTGGACAGCCATGCCGGTGAGGGAGGGTCGTTTTTCGGGGGACTGCCGGGAGGTACATACAGCGTGGCTGTTGATGATGCGAATTTATGCGGACCGGTGGTGGTTGATGATATTGTTATTGATGAGCCCGGCCAACTGGTGGTCAGTGTCCCTGTGGTAACGGGTGTTTCATGCCATGGCAGCGATGACGGCTCCATAACGGTTACGGCATCGGGAGGGACCGGCGATCTGGAGTATTCGGCCGACGACGGTGCGGAGTTTTTCTCGTCGGGGTTTTTTGTGGGACTGCCGGCGGGGACCTACCATGTGATCGTCAGGGATCAGGAGGGTTGTGAGGTGGATGCAGGCGAGGTGGAAGTGACCCAGCCCGATGAGCTGGCCTTCACGATGCTGGAGATAAGGGATATAATAATAGGCTCGGGTATTGACAACGGATCGGTTACCGTCGGGGTGGAGGGAGGAACGCCGCCCTACATGTACAGTGCCGACGGCGGAGCCACATGGCAGGATGAGGAGATATTTTCCGGCCTTTCCGAAGGTGAGTATGAGATAGTGGTTGCCGATGAAAACGGATGCTCCATTGATACCGTGGCAGTTGTTGCCGAGGTGATCGGGATCGATGCGCAGGTGAGCCTGACACACCCGCTGTGCCATGGCTCTGCCAACGGGGTAATCAGCATTGCTGCATCTTTGGGGACCGAACCTTATGAATACTCAATCGACGATGGCGCCAGCTTCTTCGACCAGGGGATATTTGTCGGTCTCACGGCAGGGACGTATCACATAGTGGTGCGTGACGCCTCAGGCTATATTTACCGTGAAACGGCAGAGCTGATTGATCCCGCCGGACTGGAGGCGACGGTTACGGTTACTGATGCCTGGTGCAGCAGCCTGAGCGATGACGGCTCGGTTGTGCTGGAGGTGACAGGCGGCACCGGAAGCTACTCCTACTTGTGGGATGACGGTTCGGAGGAGGCCTTTGCTTCAGGGTTGCAGCCGGGAGAATACCATGTGCTGGTTTATGACGAAAATGATTGTGAGCTTTATGTTGATGTGACGGTAGGATATACGCACCTTTTGGAGGTGTCGCTGCCCGCCGGGGTTACCGTTTGCCACGGCGAGGAGTATGAGCTTGTGCCTTCGCTCGTGCAGAGCGGCTCGTCGGTGGTGTGGACGTGGACAGCTTCAGAAGGGCCCGATCCCGGACCGGTGGCTCGCCCTGTAGTGGCGCCGGTAACTCCCGTGCTCTACAGAGTGAGCGTGAGCGACGAGAACGGCTGTATGGCCGAAGATGAGGTGCTGGTCGAACTGCACCCGCTGCAGGGGATATTCATCGGCAACGATACGGTGGTGATGCAGGGCACGCAATTGAACCTGGAGGCCACGGGCGGCGAGTTCGTAAGCTACGAGTGGGCGCCCCCGACGGGACTGAGCGTGTTGAGCGGACCGGCTACAGTGGCTACAGTGAACGCTGAGGTTACATATTATGTGTTTGCCGAAACGGCTGAGGGCTGCACCGAGAGTGCCTCGATCCATATTGATGTGCTGCTGCCGATAGAGCCTGTATCGGGCTTCACACCCAACGACGACGGCATAAACGACTATTTCGACATAGTGAATGCCTCCGATTATCCCGACATAGAGGTGGAGGTGTTCAACAGGAGCGGCCAGAGGGTCTTCTATTCAAGGGGGTACACCGACGACAGGCGCTGGGACGGCACCTACAACGGGAGGGAGCTGCCGGTGGGTACATATTACTACGTGATAACTCTTAACGATGGTTTCGGGACTAGGCCGGTTACCGGACCGGTTACAATAGTGAGATAGCATGGGAAGGTTGCTGAAAAATATGGCTGGTAAGATAATGACGCTTTCGCGGATGCGCACGATGCGGCCGGCAACGGTGCTGACAGCGGTTACCCTGCTGCTGGTCTGCGGTGCCCCGGATGCGGGGGGACAGCAACTGCCGGTTTATACACAGTTCATGTTCAACACCTACGTGTTCAACCCTGCCGTGGCCGGAACACACAACTATTACCAGGTGAGGCTTAACAACAGGTTTCAGTGGACCGGCATACCTGATGCGCCGCAGACCAACAGCCTCAGTGTTTACGGTCCGCATGCCGAAATGGACATGGGGTTTGGCGCCTATGTGTTCAATGATGCAACGGGTCCGACAAGCCGCAACGGGCTCTACGGCTCCTATGCATACAACCTGGTGGTGAGCGGCGACATGAGGCTGTCGATGGGGCTGTCGGCAGGCATCCTTCAGAACAGGGTTGACGGTTCGAAGATAGTGCTTCTTGACCCTTCCGACCCGGCGCTGATAAATACGGTGGTCTCGGCTTTTTCTCCCGACGCCACACTGGGACTGTACCTATACTCATCAGATTTCCATGTGGGCTTCTCGGCTCACCAGCTTTTTGTTAACAAGCTTGAACTGTATGATGACGACACCGGCCTGAACAGGCTGAAGGCCCATTTTTACCTTACCGCGGGCTACAGGTATAACATTAATTTTGACTATGCGCTGGAACCTTCGGTCATAGTAAGGGGAACGGCGCCCACGCCGGTGCAGCTCGATTTCAACCTTAAGGCTCATTACAGGGACCTCTTATGGCTCGGCGTTTCGGTAAGATCGCACGATGCACTTTCATTTCTTGTGGGCTATACACACGAAAACAGGTTCCATTTCGGTTATTCTTATGATATGAGCTTTTCACCCATTCGTCATCACAATTCAGGTTCGCATGAAATTTTTGTTGGTATGCGTTTTAACCCCGTCAAGTAAGGGGGCTGTGCATATATTCCATATTGTTCTGCTTTTTTCCCTCATTGCCCTTATTGCTGCTTGCAGCTCCCATCCCAAGGGACCGCCGGGGAGAGATGTGATGAGGCAGTCCGATTTTATCGACCTCCTGGTAGATATGCACTATTATGAAGGTATATACTCCGTTACAGGAAGTGTTACCTCCTACATTTCAAACCCTGAGGAGGATACTGTCGATTTTTACGGACCTGTACTCCAGAAACACGGGGTTACAAGGGAATCTTTCAGGAAGTCGCTCGACTACTACTCCTATAACCCGCCGCAGTTTGAGATGATATATAACCGGGTGATAGACGAGCTCAGCAGGAGGCTTGCCAAAGCGGAGATGGCAATTGAGGAGGATTATGCATCGCCACCTGCCACTGCCGATATAACTGCTACCCGCCGCAACCTGTGGAACCTTGATAATACTTATATATTTCCCGGCGACGGCAATGTCGATGACAGGTTACTGAGTTTCAGGATACCTGTTGTGGGACCCGGGACCTATACTTTTACTGCACAGGTGCGGCTGAATGAGGATGATATTGCCGAGGATCCCAGGGTAAGCATCTGGTTCTGGTATGATGACGGTACTGAAGAGGGGTATGTCGATGAGTTCAGGCGTTATACCCTGCGCAAGGACGGAAGGCTCAGGCAGGTTACCCTTTCAAGGCAGCTTCTTGACTCTGACGTCACGCATGTCGAGGGACGGATCCTCGACATGTCCAACCGCGATGATCCCGGCGACAGGTCGGCCGAGGTAAATAATATAAGGCTCATCTACCAGGAACCTCCCGATCACGATGTACGATAGTTGCCGAATATGCCCAGAATAGCAGCGAGCATGGTGTTTACCGTCTCTTCAGCCCCCCGCAGGAACGGTGTGGTTGTTACAGATGCGGACGGGACGGTTTTGTCGGTCAGCAAGGGACGTCCCTCGTTCGATGAGATGGCCGGGGTGCAGTATTACAGCGGTATACTGGTGCCGGGCTTCGTCGATGTGATGTGCGGCGGCGCGACTGACCCGGCCCGCCTGCTTACGCGGGGGATAAGGGTGGCGGGAACGACGGTTGTGCCTCCTGGCGTTGCAGGTCCGGCACAGGAAAGCGCGGGGCAGCCGGAAGGCGGTACCGGGCAACCCGGAGATGCTGCCAGGCAACCCGGAGACGCTGCCAGGCAACCCGGAGATGCTGCCAGGCAAACCGGAGACGCTGCCATGCAACCCGGAGACGCTGCCGGGCAACCCGGAGGCGTCCGTCGCTTCTTCTGGAAAGGCAGGTACGGAGGGGATGTGGGGTTTGTTGTTTACAGGCAGATGGAGCAGTTTGAGAGGCGGTTCAGGAAAGGCCCCGCCGAAGGCGTGCTGCTGTGGGGTGAAACAGATAAGCCGGTACTTGCAGGATACGGAGAACAGGAGATGCTGCAACTGATGATAAGGCTGCAGGATTCACACGGGTATAAGCTGCCCGACCTGCTGTCAATGGCTACCATCAACGGGGCGCATGCTACAGGCTTCGGCGCTGTGGCGGGATCGATTGAGCCCGGCAGGAATCCGGGACTGAATATTATTGAGGGGGTTGACCCGCAACAGATGAAGTTGCTGCCCGGCAGCCGGCTGAGAAGACTATGCTGAACATGGCGGGCAGATGCGGAAGCTATTTCACGCCGCGTTCCCTCAGCCATTCAACGGCCTCGGTATCGTAGTGCAGGATATGGTTGATAAGCCAGTTTTCAAGAAAGAAATACATGTCTTCGCACACCTCTTTTTTGCCCTTACGGTAATCTTCCTTGAACTTAATTATCCTTTCAATGAAGTTGTTGTGGCTCTCCTTGTGTTTTGAAAATCCCGAATATCCAGATTCCTTGAACCAGATCTCCTCGTTTATCAGGTAATGCTCGGCGTAGTGCACGAGTGAGAAAAAGATATCCGATACCTGGATACGGCAATCTTTTTCGGTAATCACCTTTTTGAGGTTATTTATAATACCGAAGAACTTCTCACGGTGCTCGTCAATAGCCTTTACGCCTACCTTGTATTCATCTTTCCATACAAATGGTTCGGGGGATATTGTTCCTGACATCTTGTTGGTTTATAAGGTTTGCGTTACATATGCAAAAATACACCGAATCCATGCCTGTACAATGATTATTATCATAAGCAGGTAATCTGGTGAATTAAGGTAGTGGAGTGCCCCGGCCAGCGTATTCGTTGCGGGGCAGCAGGATTTTTTTGGTCAGCAGGCTTTTTTTGGGTCAGCAGGTTTTTTTTGGTCAGCAGGGCTTTTTTTTTGGTCAGCAGTCATTTTCACCTGATATGGCGCCGAAGTTATGTCTGCTGCGCTTTTTTGGCTGTTCCGGCTCTTATTTTTGTGAAAAAAGCTTTATGTTCGCACTCTATTATTTTGCTGATGGCTACTTTCCTTTTTGACCGTGTAGTGTTCGGGCCCGTGAAGAGCAGGAGGCTCGGTGTGTCGCTGGGCATAAACCTTCTGCCGGGAGACAGGAAATGGTGCAGTTTCAACTGTATTTACTGCGAGTGCGGGTGGACCGATGAGGGCCCGTACGTGAAGGAGGGTTATCCTTCGCGGGCACTGGTGAGGGAGGAGCTTGAGAAAAAGCTCCTGGCAATGGCGGCTGACGATGCGAGCCCCGACACCATAACTTTTGCAGGCAACGGCGAGCCAACGCTGCATCCTGACTTTGGCGGGGTGATAGACGACACCGTGGCGCTGCGCGGCCGGCTTGCTCCCGAAGCGCTTATTGCCGTACTCTCCAACTCGTCAACTCTCGACGACCCATCGGTTTTTGAAGCACTGCAAAAAGTTGACCAGAACATCCTCAAGATTGATTCGGCAAGGGAAAGGACGGTGAAGATACTTAACCAGCCGGGCCCGGACTTCAGCCTTGAGAGGGCAATCGGGAATATTGCCCGGCTCAGGGGCCGGTTCATACTGCAGACTCTCTTCGTAAGAGGGGTTTACAGGGGTGTGGAGGTGGACAATGCTTCGCCGGGTGAGGTAAACGACTGGCTTGACCTGGTAGCCAGGCTCAGGCCCGGGATGGTGATGGTCTACACTATTGCGCGCGACACCCCGTCTGAAGGACTTTACAAGGTCCCCCCCGGAGAGCTTGATGATATCGCAGCAAGGGTGCGATTACTGGGTTTGAAGGTCCAGGTATCGTATTAGCCCTTCCTTTTTGTTATCTTCCTTTTTGTTAACTTGCCGCTATGGAAAAAACCACCGTGCTGGTGTGCCCGATGGATTGGGGACTTGGCCACGCTTCGAGGTGCGTGCCTGTTATCAGGGCATTCGTTGATGCGGGATGCCATGTGGTGGTTGCTGCCGGCGGGGGCGGCAGGCAGCTTATAGAAAAGGAGTTCGGCACCGGCAAGGGCGGCGAAGCCGCCGGAAGTTTTCAGCGGCCCCTCTTTGTTGATTTTCCGGGTTTCCGTGTTTCATGGCCGGGGAGGTTCCCGTTGCTGAAATTCATCCTCCGTCTTCCCTCCTTCCTGCTTCATATACGCCGCGAAAGACGGGCCCTGGCGCGCCTCGTCAGGGAGCACGGGGCAGGGATAGTTGTGTCAGACAACAGGTACGGGCTTGTGCATGAAGGGGTGGTTTCGGTAATGATAACCCATCAGCTCAGGCCTTCACTGCCCCCGGTGCTCAGGGTGATGGAGGGACTTGTTGCGATGGTGGTAAGGAGAATGGTAAGCCGTTTTGATGAGTGCTGGATCCCCGATTGCCCCGGCGCCCCCACTGCAGGTGCACTGGCCGGCGGGTGGGAGAGGCTGCCGTCGGCCGTTTTTGTGGGCCGGCTGAGCAGGTTCGCTATCACGGAAACGAACGGCCGGGTGAATGGGCAACGGGAAAGTGTGCCGGCAGGCCCTTCGGGTGAGGTTGGAGAAGGAGCCGTTGAAAAGGCCGGCAGCAATAGCGGCCGGGAGCAGGTGGTTTTCGGCGAATTGGGGAAATATGGCGGTTACAGGTTTCTGTTCGTGATGAGCGGACCGGAGCCGCAGCGCTCATTGTTTGAAGAGAAGGTGCGGGAGATAATGCGTGGCCGGGGTGACCGGTCGCTGCTGGTAAGGGGCGTGCCCGGAGGCAACATTGAGGGTGAAGGTGGCGGTTACCTGGCAGCAAGCTCCGGAGAGCTGGAGGTTGTTCCTTTTCTTGACGGCAGGGGACTGATGAAGGCGATGGAAATGTCGGAACTGGTGGTTTGCCGCAGCGGGTACAGCTCGGTAACCGACCTGCTGGTGGCGGCGAAAAGGGCCGTGCTTGTCCCCACACCGGGACAGACCGAGCAGGAATACCTCGGCCGCTGGCTCGACGGCAAAGGGGGGTTCAGGGTGATAAAGCAGCGTGAACTTACAATGGAAAGGCTTATGGAGGTGCTTGAAGCCGGAGAGGCAGGGCACAGCCGTGATAGCTTTGGGAAAATGCAGGCCGGAGTTAAGGATCAGTGCAACGACGGCACGCTGTTGCTCACACAGGTTGCTGCAGTGATTGAACGCTGCTGCTCAGACGGATCGAGGCATTGAAGAAAGGCTGTTGCTCAGTCGGGCCGCGTCAGTGACGGAACGTTGCTCAGTCGGGCCGCGTCAGTGACGGAACGTTGCTCAGTCGGGCCGCCGCAGTAACTGAACGCTGCTGCTCAGAAGCTGAACATTATGAGAAAAGCAATTGCGAAACCTCCCAGGTAACCTGCATAGACCTGGGCCGGGGTGTGCGCCTTGAGAGTGAGGCGGGCCCATCCGGTTATTCCCCCGGCAAGGAAGATAAGGGCAAGGAAAAGCTGCATATTGAGGCTGAACCTGAAGGTTGTGGCAAGAAATACTCCGGCAAGGGCACCCTGCGCGGCCATGTGCAGGCTGATCTTCCACCTGAACGAGACCAGGGCGCAGGCAAGGACAGTTGAGGCAGCGGTTATGGTATACATGTTTACCAGCGAGGGTGCGTTGAGCCTTGTAAGCATGTGCCAGGTAAAAGCGTAGAATATGACAGTAATGAAAAGCGGCATCACCCTGTCGCGGTGATGGCTCATCTCCGGTGCTATCCTGCGCTGCAGCATGATGACGGGCATGAGGGTGAGGGGAAGGATGGCGGTTCCCAGGAACAGGATAAGGAAGATGGCACGTTTCTGCTGAAAGGTGAGAAACTCAAGGTAGGTGCCCGAATTGAGCAGCAGAAGAAGTCCCACAGCCGGCATTATCAGGGGGTGAAGGAGTATGCTGACTGTCCTGGCAAAAAAATCCTGCATGTTGATTACTGGTTTAATTTCTGTTTACTGACCTTTTATGCTACAATCCTCTTTGAGACGACTCACTTTGAGTTGTGATTTCCGGACTGCCGTGCCGTATTTGCCGGCATACCCGTCAGAGTTCCTTCCTGAGCCGGGCTACAGGTATGTTTAGCTGCTCGCGGTACTTTGCCACCGTGCGCCTTGCTATGTTATACCCTTTCTCTTTCAGGATCTCGACCAGTTTTTCATCGGTAAGGGGCTTGTTCTTGTCCTCCCTCTCGATACAGCCGGCAAGGATATTCTTTATTTCACGGGTTGAGACCTCCTCGCCCGAGTCGCTCTGCATGCCCTCTGAAAAGAAGGACTTGAGAGGGAATATACCGAAGTGCGTCTGTATGTATTTGCTGTTGGCCACCCTGCTCACTGTGGATATATCCAGTCCGGTTTTTTCTGCTATGTTTTTGAGAATCATTGGTCTTAGCTTTGTCTCGTCGCCCTCTTTGAAATACTCCTTCTGGTACTCCAGGATGGCATTCATGGTGAGCAGGAGGGTGTTCTGCCTCTGTATGATGGCGTCGATGAACCATCTGGCTGAGTCGAGCTTCTGCTTGACGAAGCTGATGGTATTCTTGTCCTCCTTACTGGGCTTATCCTTCTTGCGGGCGTACCTCTCCAGCATTTCGCTGTATGTGCGGTTTATGCGAAGTTCGGGCACATTGTGGGAGTTCAGGCTGAGAATGAACTCGCCGTCTTTCAGTTCGAGAATGAAGTCGGGCACTATATGATGGGCAGTTTGCTGGGAGGGGTCGCTGAAGGAGCTTCCGGGACGGGGATTGAGCTTCAGGATCTCACTGATGGCGTCCTTCAGCTCCTCCTGGCTGATGTCCATCCGCCTGGTGATCTTGTCATAGTGTTTGCGGGTAAACTCATCGAAATGGTTCTTGAGGATAACCCTTGCATTGGCTGTGCAGGGATCGGACAAATCTTTGCGGTCCATCTGAAGCAGCAGGCATTCCTGCAGGTCGCGGGCACCCACACCGGGAGGATCGAAATCCTGCACTATCTGCAGGATCTCATAAAGCTCCTGCTCGGTGGCTGTGATATTCTGTGTGAAGGCAAGGTCGTCGACTATGGCCTCGAGCTTGCGCCTCAGATAGCCGTCGTCATCCATGTTGCCGAGTATATACTGGGCAAGCAGCTCCTGCTTCTCCGAAAGCGACCTGAGGCCGAGCTGACTCTCCAGGTGTGCATGGAACGAAGAGGATGAGCTCAGCGGTATCTCCGTCCTCTTGTCGTCGTCGGAATAGTTGTTGGTTGCAAGCTTGTAGTTGGGGATATCATCATCTTCAATGTAATCCTCGATAGAGAACTCATCGTCGTTGTTTTCTTCATCGCCCGGCTGCTCCTCCTCTTCCTGTCCGTTGACATCATACTCGGCTGTCTCATCCTCTCCCTCCTCGAGGATAGGATTCTCCTCGAGCTCCTTCTTGATCCTCTGCTCAAGCTGCATGGCAGGTATCTCCAGCAGCTTGATCATCTGGATCTGCTGCGGCGACAACTTCTGGAGCAACTTTTGCTGTAGTCTCTGCTTTAACATAGTATTGCCAATAATACGGGGGCAATTTACAAAATATTTCAGATACTTTACTCATTGAAAGAGCCATGGACTGCCCGTCATGCACTTATCCGCGAAAGCGTTAATAATCTAAAATTCAGCATTTTTAGGTGTCCTGGGAAACGGGACGACATCCCTTATATTGCTCATTCCGGTAATAAAGAGCATCATGCGCTCGAACCCCAGTCCGAATCCCGCATGGGGAGCGGTGCCGAACCGGCGCGTATCAAGGTACCACCAGAGCTCCTCGCGTGGCAGTCCGAGTTCCCTTATGCGGGCATCAAGAACCTGCAGGTCCTCCTCCCGCTGTGAGCCTCCGACAATTTCGCCGATACGGGGGAAGAGCACGTCCATGGCACGTACCGTTTTGCCGTCGTCGTTCTGCTTCATGTAAAAAGCCTTGATTTTTTTGGGATAGCCGGTAATGATGACCGGCTTTTTGAAGTGCTGCTCAACGAGGTACCTCTCATGCTCAGATTGCAGGTCGGAGCCCCAGTCAGTCGGAAACTCAAACTTGCGGCCCGACTTGTTGAGGATATCTATTGCTTCGGTATAGGTTATGCGTTCGAAATCGGACTTGATGACCGAGTTGAGCCTGAGCAGCAGCTCCTTGTCGTACATGTTGTTGAGGAACTCAAGGTCTTCGCAGCAGTGTTCCAGTGCATAGACCACCAGGTACTTGAGAAAATCCTCTGCCAGATCCATGTTGTCTTCAATGTCGTAAAAGGCCATCTCAGGCTCTATCATCCAGAACTCGGCCAGGTGCCTTGGTGTGTTCGAGTTTTCGGCGCGGAAGGTTGGTCCGAAGGTATAGATCTCTGACAGCGCCAGTGCGCCCAGCTCGCCCTCGAGCTGACCCGAAACGGTAAGGTTGGTTTCCTTCCCGAAAAAGTCGTCGCGGTAATTGATTGTGCCGTCGTCGTTGAGCGGCGGGTTGACAGGGTCGAGGGTGGTGACCCTGAACATCTCGCCGGCCCCTTCGGCATCGGAACCGGTTATGATGGGGGTGTGCAGGTAATAGAAGCCATTTTCATTGAAGTATTTGTGAATGGCATACGACATGGCGTGCCTGATCCTCAGGATGGCGCCGAAAGTGTTTGTGCGGGGGCGCAGATGTGCTATCTCCCTGAGGAACTCGAGTGAATGGCCTTTCTTCTGGAGCGGGTAGGTGCCGGGATCGGCGGCTCCGTAAAGATCTATGCTTTTTGCTTTTATCTCCACGGCCTGGCCCTTTCCTTCTGAGGGGGTAAGTATGCCTTCTACCGATATACATGCACCGGTGGTCACCTGCCTGAGCAGTTCCTCCGGGAAACCGGGAACATCGGCCACTATCTGTATGTTTTTGATGGTGGAGCCATCGTTGAGGGCGATGAATGCTATGCTTTTGTTGCCGCGGCGGGTACGAACCCAGCCCTTGACGGTTATCTCCCTGTCAAAATCGGTTGAAACAAGTGCGTCCTTTACTTTTGTTCTGCTTCTGATGCTCATGTCGTTGTTATATTGATCTGAATTTTGGTGCAAAAATACAGGATATATCATTATATGCCCTACACAAAAGAAGATTATTCAAAAAAATCATTGTTCGATAATTGTTGTAAGGTGAACCAGTTTATGCAACCTTTATTTAGATGTGTGCGTATTAAACATTAATAATCCAGGCAGGAGGCAGGCCGGAGACGGCCATTTTTAGGTAGTTAATTTTTTATTTGTGAAATAAATAGCATACATTTATTCCCTCACTTGTATAAACCAAAATATTAAATTATTGAAAAACTTTACGCTCTATGGAAAATGAAAAATCTCCTAAGGAACTCCTGGTTACCTATGACTTTACCCCTGTTTCTGACAATGCCCTTGCACATGCCCTGCGTATTTCAAAATACACAGATTCGCCGATAAGGCTCCTGCATGTAGTGGGAGAGGGATCGAACCAGGAAACGAAAAAGGAGGAAGCTGCCGGAAAGCTTGAGCCTTTATGTAATGAGTTCTATAAGCAGAATGGTATAAAACTCAATTACTTAATACTTACCGGATCTATTTTCAATACCATCGGGAAGTACGCTTCTGAAAGCAAGGCCCGGATGGTTATTATGGGCACACACGGAGTCAAGGGAATGCAGAAGCTTACGGGAAGCTGGGCCCTGAAGGTGATAGTCAAAAGCAAGGTGCCCTTCCTGGTGGTACAGGACAAGCCGTCGGAAAAGCACAGGTTTACCGACATAGTTTTCCCGATAGATTTCAAGGCTGAAACCAGGGAGAAGCTCCACTGGGGGATTTACATGGGCAAATACTTCAGCTCAAGGATACACCTTTTCAAGCCGCCGATAACTGACAAGGCCATTGGCAAAAAGATCAATACCAACATAAATTTTGCCACACGTTACCTTATACAGAACAATATTGATTACCAGATTCACGTGGGCAAGAAATCGGGCAACTTTGCAAAAGAGACTCTCGCTTTTGCCCAGGAGATAAATGCCGATTTGATACTGATAACCACAACCAAGAATGTGAATATGACCGATTTCATGTTCGGGCTGCCCGAGCAGGAGATAATTGCCAACAGCGCACGCATACCTGTTATGGCGGTCAATCCGCATGTGGGGATATCGTCGGTGCATTCGGTGATGTATTGACAAGGGGCGGGAGTTGGCCGGCACGGGGCAGGACCGGACAGGTTTTCAGCCTTCGTTCATCAGCATCTCTTTTGCCTCCTTCAGCTTCTTTCTGGCTTCCGGGCCCACTTCGGGATATTTCAGGTTCATGCTCTCCAGCGTCTGAACAAGGATGTCGCAAACCACAGTGCGCATGAACCACTTGTGGTCGGCCGGTATGATGTACCAGGGTGCCCATGGGGTTGAGGTCTTGTTGACAGCCTTTTCGAACGCCTCCTGGTACCTGTCCCACTTCTGCCTCTCGTTGATGTCGTTGATCGTGAACTTCCAGTTCTTCTTCTTGTTGTTGATGCGCGACAGGAATCTTGCTTTCTGCTCATCCTTCGAAAGGTGCAGAAAAAATTTAAGGAAGATGGTGCCGCTGTCATGCTGCTGCTTTTCGAAGTTGTTGATATGGGTGTAACGTTTCTCCCAGAATTCGGGGGTTATATCGTCAACAGCGTATATTCCGGGAATGTTCTGCTTGAGGATAAACTCCGGGTGGACCCGTGTTATCAGCACCTCCTCGTAGTAGGAACGGTTGAATATGCCTATGCGGCCTCTTTCGGGCATGCGGCATGAGGTGCGCCAGAGAAAGTCGTGCGAAAGCTCCTCGGCGGAGGGGGACTTAAAGCTGAAGACCTGGCAGCCCTGGGGGTTGATTCCCGACATGACATGCTTGATGGTGCCGTCCTTGCCTGCCGCATCCATGGCCTGGAAAATAATCAGTATGGAATGGCGGCTGTAGGCGTAAAGCATGTCCTGAAGGTTCGCGGTACGCCTGATATCCCTCCTGAGCATCTTCTTTGCCTCTTTGGGCGATGTAAATTCACCGGTGTATGCGGTGTCGTAGTCGGTGAGCCTGAAACCGGCTTCCGGCCTGGCTATGATCCTGCTGATATCGTACATAAGGGCTAAGTTATGAAAATGGGTCAATAAAAGCCAACTATGAAATGATTTTTTTAAATTAGCCGCTGCAATAAAAACTGACAGTTATGCCGGTAGAGGTAAAGAACGTTGTTAAAAAGTATGGCGGCCAGCGGGCACTGGACGATGTATCTTTCGGTGTAGGCGATGGGCAGGTCCTTGGCTTCCTTGGCCCCAACGGAGCCGGGAAAACAACCATGATGCGGATCATTACAGGGATAATCCCGGCCGATTCGGGAAGTGTCTCGGTGAACGGTGTCGATGTGCTGGAGGATTCGGTAAGGGTGAGGGAAAAAACAGGGTACCTTCCGGAGAACAATCCTTTGTATCCTGACATGTACGTGAGGGAGTACCTTCAGTTTGTGGCAAGCCTGTACAGGATAGACAACAGGTCGCGCCGGGTGCGGGATGTCATAGGCATGACCGGACTGGGAAATGAGCAGCACAAAAAGATAGGGGCTCTCTCAAAGGGCTACCGGCAGAGGGTCGGACTGGCACAGGCGCTGGTGAACGATCCCGATGTGCTTATACTTGATGAACCGACCGGAGGCCTCGACCCTAACCAGATAGTGGAGATCCGCAATCTTATTGCCGAAGCGGGAAAGGAGAAAACCGTCATGCTCTCAACACACATAATGCAGGAGGTGGAGGCCATATGCGACCGGATAATCATCATCAAGGATGGCCGGATAGTGGCAGATGACACCAGGAAGAACATATCGGCGCTGAGCGGGATGAAAAAGGTATCGGTGTCGGTAGAGTTTGACCGCCCGGTTGCCCGTGAACAGCTGGAGAAGATACCGGGCGCGGAGAAGGTGAATTATTCAGAGGGTAACCGCTGGATAATCGAAAGTGCTGATGACACCGATATCCGGGCAGAGGTGTTCGGTTTCGCTGTTCACAGCGGGATTACCGTGCTGTCGCTTAACCGGGAGGAGAGGAACCTTGAAAGTATCTTCAGGGAGCTTACCGGTTGAACCCCCTGCTGAAAAACATTTGCCTGTGTTGAAAAATATCTTTATGTTTGTTACCGTATTGGTGGACGGATTTGACTGCTTGCAACCACAGAAAAAAATGCTAAAATGTATTCATCCTGCAAACATTCTCACCGCTTCCCCATCTTAAATTTTTGTTAAACTAAATCTGTCAGAAAATGGCTTATTTATTTACTTCTGAGTCGGTGTCTGAAGGACATCCCGACAAGATTGCCGATCAGATATCTGATGCCCTGCTTGACGAGTTCCTGAGACAGGATCCTGAATCCAAAGTTGCCTGTGAGACGCTGGTGACAACCGGACTTATTGTATGCAGCGGTGAGGTGAAAACGCAAGGTTACGTGGATATCCAGAAAGTGGCCCGCGAAACGGTGCGGGATATTGGATACACAAGGTCTGAATTAAAGTTCGAGGCTGAATCCTGCGGTGTAATATCCTGCATTCACGAACAGAGCCCCGATATCAGCCAGGGTGTTGAACGTGAAAACAGCGAAAACCAGGGTGCGGGCGACCAGGGGATGATGTTCGGCTATGCGGTAAGGGAGATGGAAAATTTTATGCCGCTGCCAATACAGTTGTCGCATATGCTGTTGAAGCATCTTGCAGCCATCAGGCATGAAGGCAGAAATATGACATACCTGCGCCCCGACTCAAAGGCCCAGGTAACCGTCGAGTATGACGACAATAATGTGGCAAGGAGGCTTGATACGCTTGTCGTCTCAACCCAGCATGACCCTTTCGGGGGAAAAGACGCCGAAATGCAGGAGCGTATTGCGGAGGATATAAGGAAGATACTTATACCAAGGGTTCTTGCTTCAAAGACTGTGCCCCGGAGCATCAGGGAGCTGTTTGACGACGGCTTCAGGCTGCTTGTCAATCCCACCGGCAAGTTTGTCATAGGCGGGCCCCACGGAGATACCGGACTTACGGGCAGGAAGATCATCGTCGACACATACGGTGGCAAGGGAGCCCACGGCGGGGGCGCCTTTTCCGGCAAGGATGCTTCAAAGGTTGACCGGTCGGCGGCATATGCTGCCAGGCATATTGCCAAGAACATGGTGGCCTCAGGTGTTGCCGGTGAGCTGCTTGTGCAGGTTGCATACGCCATTGGAGTGGCCGAGCCTGTAGGGCTGTTTGTCAACTCTTATGGAACGGCCTCAGCAGGAATTCGAGATGAGGATATAGCCGCGCGTATTGCCGAAATGTTTGACCTCCGCCCGGGAGCTGTCATCGGGAGGTACGGGCTGAAAAACCCGGTATTTTCCAAAACAGCCAGGTACGGCCATTTTGGCCGCACACCCCACACTGAGGAGGTAGAGGTGTTCTACCAGGATGAGGAAACCTATTCGAAGGTTATTGACGGCAGGCAGCGCAATTACAAGATGGTTGAGATGTTTGCATGGGAAAAGCTTGATGAGGTGGAGAGGATCAGGGAAGCTTTCGGCATCAGGGGTTGATACAAACTGATTTTGAAAGGAGCATATTTTTTTGACCTCTTCATTGCAGGCACCGGATTATGCATTATTTTTATTGGTATTAATAATAATACTCTGTCCGGGTGAGAAAAGTTCTTCTGCTACTTCCGTTTGTATTTACCCTGGTTGCGGCATCACTGCTCCCGGGAGCCGGATCGGTCCGCTTCCCCGGAGAGGAACAGCCGTCAGTTACCCAACAGGACGAGCAACCTGGTAACGGCAACCGGCAGTTCACTATGGTCTATACCCTGATCAAACCCACAGAACCGGGCGTCAGGGGATACTCAGGCGACCGTCAGCATGCAGAAGCAGGTGAATATGTCAGTCCGCTAAGGGCGAAGGTAACCGACCAGCAGGGGAACCCGGTAGTCGGTATCCCGGTTATTTTTGAGGTGGTAGGTTATCCCTCTGGAGGTGGTGATTACAGGATTGACCGCAGAATGGTGCCTACCGGGGAATCGGGAATTGCAGAGACCCGCTTCAGGCTTGGTTCAGCAGGAGGCGAATACCAGCTGATTGCCCGTATCAGGTCAGCCGCCGATGATAATGTACAGCTCTATACGCTTTTTGCGAGAGAGCCCGATTGGTTGTTGTTCCTTTTTGTGGGACTTGTGGGGGGGCTGGCTCTGTTTCTGCTGGGGATGGAGGTGATGAGCAGGGGATTACTGAAGTCGGCGGGCGACAAGATGAGGTCAATACTCAGCAGCCTTACCAATAACAGGTTTTCTGCAATGGGGCTGGGTGCATTTGTTACAATGGTGATCCAGAGCAGCAGCGCCACCAACGTGATGCTTGTAAGTTTTGTCAATGCAGGTCTGATGAAGTTCAGGCAGACTACAGGGATCATAATCGGTGCAGCGGTGGGCACTACGGTCACGGCTCAGCTTATAGCTTTCCGGCTGACTGATTTTGCCCTGCTGTTCGTTGCGATCGGTTTTGCATTGCAAAACTTAACCGGAAGAGAAAAAATAAGCAATACGGGCGAAGCGTTGATGGGCTTCGGCATCCTGTTCTTCGGGATGCATATTATGTCGGAATCCATGTCTCCTCTCCGCAGTTTTGACCCTTTTATACATCTGCTTCTCACGCTTGAAAACCCTGTGCTGGGCATTCTGGTGGGAGCCCTGTTTACTGCAATTATTCAGAGCAGTTCAGCTTTTGTGGGGATCATGATAATCCTGGGCATGCAGGGATTGATAAGCCTGGAAGCATCTATCCCAATGCTGTTCGGCTCCAACCTTGGAACTGCGGTAACGGCGCTGATCGCCTCGGTAAAGGCCGGCCACGAAGCTAAAAGGGTTGCGGTTGCGGTAACCCTCTTTAAGATATTCGGGGTGATGCTTTTCGTGTGGTGGATAAAGCCTTTTGCCTCGGTCATTGAGGCCATTTCGCCGGTTGCCACGTCGGCAACCGATGAGATGGCAATGCTTGCCGAAGTGATCCCCAGGCAGATAGCAAATGCGCATACGGTATATAATGTATTCGTAGCTTTGCTTGTCATCCCCTTTACCTTTTACCTTGCCCGGTTGGTGGAGTGGCTCATACCCGGGAAGAGGGAAGAGATTCCTGAATTCAAGATAAACTACCTGGACGAGAGCATGCTGAGAACACCTGTTATGGCCATCAGCCTGGCCAAGAAGGAGACTCTGCGCATGGGTGAAGTGGTGTATGAGATGGTCAGCACAATCCTGCCGGTATTCATTTACAAGAATGAATCAGTTCTGAAGATCACGGGCCAGCGTGAGCAGAAGGTGAACTTTTTACGCGACCAGATAAACTCATATCTTCTGAAGATCAGCCGTGAAGGAGTCCGCGCAGAGAGGGTGAACGAATCATTCCAGATACTCTATACGGTGAAAGAGCTGGAGCTGATAGCCGATGTGGTGGCAGGACCGGTGCACAGGAAAGCGGACTTCTGGCTGGCAAACAGTTACACTTTCAGCGCTGAAGGGAAAAAGGAGCTGGAAGAGTACCATGCCAAAACATGCAGGCAGATAAAACGCGCCCTGGAGGTGTTCAGGAATCTTGACCTGGAGAAGGCGGAGGAGATGAAGAGGAAATATAAGGAATACAGGACCATCTCATTTGAGCTGGTGAAACAGCACTATGAACGCCTGCAGCAGGAGAACCCTGATACACTGATGAGCTCGAAGACCCACCTGGAGCTGATGGCAATGCTGCGAAACATAAATTCGCACGCTACCAATATTGCCAGGATACTGCTGCAGTGGAATGAAAAGTCTGATATGCCCGGTGGCGGAGAAGATGATGCCAGCCGGGGTTGAAAGGCACCTTCCTGTATGTTACAGATGATTCGGGGGCAGCCATTATCTGCCTGCTTCAGAGTAATGCGCCTCAAGATGCCGGGATATGTCCCCGTAACCGTTCATAACCGGCGAACCGGTTGAGTTCAGGCGGCCGGCACTCTGATGCCCGTGCGATATCAGCAGGCAGGGTATGCCCAGTGATGTTGCCACTTCGTGATCGTGTATGGTGTCTCCTATCATGATGGTTTCAGCGGGTTCCAGATTGCCGCCGGCAATCAGCCTCCTGCCTGCCTCCAGTTTTGAGTGTGCATAGTTGTCGGTTGTGCCTGTAACTGCCTCAAAAAAGTGCCGGATATTGAAGTATTCAAGGAGCCTGCCGAGCAGCTCATGCTCCTGTGCCGATAGCACAAACTGCCTGATTCCAAGATTTCTGAAGTGCTCAAGGGCCTCTGCCGCGCCGTCAAAGAGGCTTGCTTCGGGGTAACGCTGGTTGTAGAGCACCACGAACTTATCGGCCGGCAATTCAAAGGCCTCTTTTGAAAAGTCAAAACCGATCTTCAGGAAGTAATCCCTTATTGGAAAGGTAAAAACCTCCTTGTAAAAATCATGTGAGAGCTTCGGTAGTGAACGCTCCTTGAGGAGTATGTTCATGCAGTCAATGCAGAGGTCCATATCGTTGAGGAGCGTCCCGTTCCAGTCCCATAAAATATTTCTTATTCTGCCGTTGTCCATGTAATAGTCTTATTTTAGGGTGCAAAGATAACGGTTTTGTGATTTTTTTTTCACATCTTGTCTTTGTCTATTCTAATACAAAAATCATCACTATGGCTTATAAACTTGTTGAGGTAAACGATAAAGCTACGGCAAAGGAATTTCTCATGCTGCCGGTAAGATTATATGAAAATGAACCTGCCTGGATAAGGCCGCTGGATAATGATGTGAATAAGGTATTTGACCGGAAGCAGAACAAATCATACCGTTCGGGAGAGTGCATCAGATGGATACTCCGCCGCAACGGGCAGGAGGCGGTGGGCAGGGTGGCTGCCTTCTACGACAAAAAGGTGGCGGCGCGGAGCGAACAGCCGACGGGGGGAATGGGGTTCTTTGAATGCATAAATGACAATGAAGCTGCTTTTACAATGTTTGATGCATGCCGGGAATGGCTTGCCGGTAAAGGGATGGAGGCGATGGACGGGCCGGTTAATTTCGGCGACAGGGACAGGTGGTGGGGACTGCTTGTTGATGGGTTCTGCGAGCCTAATTACTGCATGCCATGGAACTTCGGCTATTACAAGGAGCTGTTTGAAGGTTACGGATTCAGAAACTATTTCAACCAGTACACCTTCGGCCGCTCTGTAAGTCTCGAGGGAGTCCATCCAATAATAATGGAGAAGGCTGAACGAGTGTACAGTAACCCGGAATTTTCTTTCAGGCATATCAGAAAGAAGGAGCTCGAAAAAGCCGCCGAAGATTTCCGTACCGTTTACAACCAGGCATGGGCAGGTTTTTCAGGTGTTAAAGAGATCACCAAAACACATGCCAGGGCTCTGCTTGACAGCTTCAAGCCTGTAATGGACGAGAGACTCATCTATTTTGCCTACCACCATGAAGAGCCCATTGGCTTCTACATCATGATTCCCGAAATAAACCAGATAGTGCGACACCTGAACGGTAAACTAGACCTGATAGGGAAGGTAAAGTTCATGTACCACAAGTGGATGAAAACATGCAACAAGGCCTACGGTGTGATATTCGGAGTTGTGCCCCGGTTCCAGGGCAAGGGGGTAGAAGGAGGCATGATCAAGGCTTTTGCTGATATTGGAACCAGGCCGGGCTTCCAGTACAGGGAGATTGAGCTGAACTGGATAGGGGACTTCAACCCGCCCATGATAAAACTTGCCAACCAGCTGGGCTTTGAGATTGTAAAGACCCACGTGACCTACAGGTACCTTTTTGACCGGGAAAAGGAGTTCAAAAGGGCAAGAATAAGAGGAAGGGAGGAGTAGCGTTG
>SLMM01000038.1 GCA_007133565.1 Bacteroidales bacterium | reverse complement strand
TTTGCCCAAAACGTCAACACGCCCCTGCTTCTTATGCATAACGACGAAGATGGTGCAGTTGACTTCACACAGGGAATTGAGTATTACAACACCCTGCGCAGGCTTAAGAAGCCGGTTATAATGCTGCAATACGAGGGTGAGAACCACGGGCTTCGGAAGACCGCCAACCAGATCGACTACGCGGTGCGCATGATGGAATACCTCGACCATTACCTGAAGGGCGAGAAGGTCCCCGAATGGCTCGAGAAAGGAGTGCCGCTGCTGGAGATGGAGAAACACCTCGAACAGCGGCCTTCAGTGCTGGGGGGCAGGTAACCGGCCCCGGCACCGGTATAATTACTGGCTCCGGTTGACGTTAACCAATCAGGATGTCATATGTCTGCCACATCGCCCCTCTCCAGGTACTGGGCATCAACAACGGCGATCGCAGCCATGTTGACGATCTCCCTTACCGAACTCTCGATCTGAAGGATGTGCACCGGCTTGTTCAGTCCCAGCAGTATGGGCCCGACCGCCTCGGCTCCACCGATCTCCTGCATCATCTTGTAGGCAATGTTGCCAGAACTGAGGTTGGGAAATATCACCGTATTGATATCGGCCTCGGCAAGCATTGAAAATGGGAACCTTATCCTGCGCATCTCCCTGTTGAATGCAAAGTTGGCCTGCATCTCGCCGTCAACCATCAGGTCGGGATGTTCCTTATGCAGTATCTCAACGGCTTCGTGTGCCCGCTGGGGGCTGCCGTCCCTTATTGACCCGAAATTCGAGTAGGAGACCAGGGCAATCCTGGGTTCAATATTGAACTTCCTGATGGCATGGGCCACCAGCAGGGTAGTATCAACCAGGGTACGGGCCGAAGGTTCAATGTTTACGGTACAATCGGCAAAGAAGAAAGGTCCCTTCTTTGTGATCATCAGGTACATGCCTGCTATGTGGTTCATGGTGTTGTTGGTCCCGACAATCTGCAGGGCCGGACGTATGGTTTCGGCGTACCTTGATGAAAAGCCTGAAATGAATGCATCGGCCTCACCTGATTCAACCATCATTACACCGAAATAGTCACGGTTGTACATTTTCTCAAGTGCCTCATCATAAAGCATTCCCTTACGCTGACGCCGCTCATGGAGAAGGCCTGCATACCGTTCCCTTCTTTCCTCTTCCCTGTCACTGCGGTAATCGATAACCGGCACACCGTCAAGACGCAGGCAGTTGTCTGCAATCAGCTTTCTTATAACCTCGGTATTCCCAAGCAGTATTGGTTTGGCTATGCCGTCAACAAGCACCCCCTGGGCGGCCTTAAGTACCTTGAGGTTGTTGGCTTCGGCAAAAACTACCCGTTTCGGGTTCTGTTTTGCCTTCTCAATTATCGAACGGATGAGCTGGTTGTCAAACCCGAGCCGCCTGTTGAGCTCCAGATCATAAGCCTTCCAGTCGCTTATCTTCCTGCGGGCAACACCCGAATCGATCGCCGCCCTGGCAACTGCAGACGAGACCCTGGAAATAAGCCTCGGGTCAAGCGGCTTGGGAATCAGGTATTCCCTGCCAAATGTCAGGTTTTCCAAACCGTAGGCCTTGTTCACATCGTCGGGGACAAGCTCCTTTGCAAGGGAGGCAAGGGCATGGCAGGCAGCTATCTTCATCTCTTCGTTGATTGTTGAGGCCCTCACGTCAAGAGCGCCCCTGAAGATAAAAGGAAAGCCAAGTACGTTGTTCACCTGGTTTGGAAAATCGGAACGCCCGGTTGCCATAATTACGTCATCCCTCGCAGCAACAGCGTCATCATATGATATCTCCGGTGTTGGATTGGCCATGGCAAAAACGATGGGATTTTCAGCCATGCTTCTGACCATATCCTGGCTTACTACGTTGCCTACTGATAAACCCAGGAACAGGTCGGCTCCCTCCATCGCTTCGGCCAGCGTGCGCACTTTTGTGTCGCGCGCAAATTCCTTCTTCACCTCGTTGATATCGGTGCGCCCCGTATGGAGCACTCCCTTGCTGTCGAGCATAATAATATTTTCAGGCTTGACCCCCAGTGAAATATAAAACAGGGTGCATGAAACACCTGAGGCGCCCGCACCGTTTACGACCACTTTCAGATCGGTTATATTCTTGCCGTTCAGTTCGAGGGCATTGAGAAGGGCGGCGCCGGAAATTATCGCCGTACCATGCTGATCGTCATGGAAAACAGGGATATCAAGCTCTTTCTTCAACCTCTCCTCGATCTCAAAACACTCCGGGGCCTTGATATCTTCAAGATTAATTCCGCCGAATGTGGGGGCGATCGCCTTTGTGATCTCTATCAGCTTTTCGGGATCCTTGCAGTCAACCTCAATATCAAAAACATCGACATCGGCAAAAACCTTGAACAGCAAGCCCTTACCTTCCATTACAGGCTTGCCGGCAAGAGCGCCGATGTCACCAAGTCCGAGTACCGCGGTACCGTTAGAAACAACGGCAACAAGATTGCCTTTTGCCGTATACCTGTATGCATCTTCAGGGTTTTTTTCAATCTCCCTGCAGGGCTCTGCTACCCCGGGTGTGTAGGCCATTGAGAGATCCCTCTGGGTACTGTAGGCTTTTGTGGGGATGACCTCTATCTTGCCCGGCTTCCCTTTGCAGTGGTAATTCAGAGCCTCCTGTTTTGATATTTTTGCCATGGTTAAAAGGTATTTTGGGGTTTTACATCTTCACGAAATATTGACTTGCCGCAACAAGTCATATTACGAATAATTTACCTTTTAACCGCAGGTACTGAATATGTTATTCAGCAGATACCTCCTCATTGTCAACTGAACCTGCCAAAAGCGCATCATACTCCTTCCTGTGATTGTATATATCACAGGCAAGATAAATGGCATGCCTGAACGGATCGGGCGAGGCAACCCCCTTCCCGGCAATCTCAAAGGCTGTTCCGTGTGCAGGGGAGGTACGCACTACCGGCAGCCCGGCAGTATAATTTACACCGCTGCCAAAGGCTAGTGCCTTGAATGGACCAAGCCCCTGGTCATGGTACATCGCCAGAATGGCATCGAATTTTGAAAGATTATCTGAACCAAAAAAACCGTCAGCCGGAAACGGCCCCAGGGCCATGATATTCTCTCCTCTTGCCTTATCAATGGCAGGGATAATCACCTCCTTCTCCTCATCCCCAATCAATCCGTTCTCTCCGCAATGGGGATTAAGCCCCAATACAGCAATCTTTGGCTTTCTTATTCCGAAGTCCCTCACAAGGGAGGAGTTTAGCAATTTCAGTTTACCAACCAGCATATCGGACGACAGAAGGCCGGGCACATCACCAAGGGCCACATGCCCGGTTGCTACTGCAACTCTCATCAGGTCGCTCACCATCAACATTATAACATCATCTGCTTCAAAATGATGTGCGAGGTATTCAGTGTGCCCCCTGAAAGGGAATTTATCTGACTGTATGTTCAGTTTATTGATCGGACCGGTTACGATCAGGTCAATTACGCCCTGCTTCATATCATTAACCGCCAGATTGAGCGCCAATGCCGATGCCTCTCCTGCCATGGGTGTTGACTTGCCTAATTCAACCCTTATATTTTCATCCATGCAGTCTACAATATTTACCCTCTTGGGATTAGCTTCAATGGCATTCTTAATATTGTTGAAGCTGAAATTATTTATATTCAACGCCTTACGATGATAAGCCCCAACCTTCGGTGATCCGTACACAACAGGAGTACAGAAATCAAGAATCCTTGGGTCCATCAGTGCCTTTATGATGACTTCATAGCTTACGCCATTGATGTCACCCTGTGATATCCCTACCCTAATTTTTGAAGTATCCATAACACCAGTTTTTATAATATAAATGTAAATTATATTCTTTATCCCTTCATGGCATAGCGGTATAAGAAATCTGCCAGAAGCCGCACCCCTGTACCGGTACCGCCTTTAGTCCTGTATGTTTCAGCTGACTGAAGGAATGCGGGGCCTGCAATATCAAGATGGATCCATGGATAAGAGGTGAAGTGCTCCAGAAATTTTCCTGCTGTTATGGTACCAGCCTCCTTACCGCCGATATTCTTTATATCAGCAATATCTGATTTAATCATCTCCCGGTATTCCTCCCACAGCGGAAACAATACAGTACGTTCGTGTGTATGGTAACCGCTCTCCTCGAGCAGGGAATACCATTTTTCTGCATCCTTCTGCATCGCCACGATCCCGTGTGTCCCAATGGCTGCCAGAGCAGAACCCGTCAGGGTAGCGATATCTATTACCAGGGCAGGGTCATACTGTCTGGCCCAGCTCAGGGCATCACCAAGCAGCAGGCGGCCCTCGGCATCGGTATTAAGAACCTCAACAGTAGTGCCGTCATACATTGAGATAATGTCGCCAGGTACTATGGCATTGCCGTCAGGCCTGTTGTCAGTGGCAGGAACAAGCCCTATGACATGTACGGGAAGCCGGCAGGATGCAACAGCATAAAGGGTGCCGGCCACTGTGGCTGCTCCTGCCATATCACATTTCATATAATCCATGCTGTTGGGAGTGGGTTTAAGGCTTAGACCGCCGGTATCGTATACCACTCCCTTGCCGACAAGCACAACTGGTTTGTCGTTTACAGGATTATCAGGTTTCCACTCCATGACCGAAAAGGTCGGAGGATCGACACTTCCTTTGTTAACCGCCAGCAACCCGCCCATTCTCAAGCTTTCTATCTTATGCCTGTTCATCACCTCTACCTCAAACCCTGCGCTGGCTCCCATTTCCCTGAACCTTTCAGCCAGCCCTGTTGCATTGAGATGGGAAAGCGGTTCATTTACAAGGTTTCTGGCAAGATAAACCGCCTCACATACCGAACTGAGACGGGCAATGTCTTCTTCGCCCAGATAGGGGCAATAAATACTTATCCTTGAGGGGAAAAAATTCCTGCTCTCCTTTTTGGTTACATATTTGTCAAACCGGTAATTAATAAGTACCAAACCTTCAATCAGGGCTGAGATAAGCTCAGGGTCATTAATAAGGTCAACTGCGGCAATCTCCGGGTGTTCATGCTCCTTAACAACCTGGTGAATTCCGGAGGACATTTTTCTGAGTTTTTCAAGCTGCCTGGCAACAGGCTTGCTTCCGTCATTAACAGCCACGCAGGTATAATTTCCCAGTCTGTTAATTGTTATAAGGTCGTCACCCTTTTCAATACGTTTATTAATATACTCCGTCTCGCTGGCCGATAAACCGGGCACCCTGACATCACTACCCTTTCCTGCCAGGCATACAATGGGAACACCGTCCGGAATAGTTTCACTCTTGACAAGTACAGTATCCATATTAACTGTCAGTTTTTAGAATGCTGGATAACCAAAATCAGTCCGTTACCACCTTTATCCTTTGTGGCTTAAAGGTTCAGAGCCCCAAAGTTAATTGATTTTGTACAGTAATTTAACTTACCGGTAAAATAGTTAACCGCCGGCACATCACCAAAAAGGGGCTGCCTTTATAAGACACCCCCTTCAGGATTAAATCGCAGAGGATATTACATCATACCTCCCATGCCTCCCATGCCGGGATTCATCGGTGGCATATCAGGTTTTTCCTCTTTTTCCTCTACTATCACACATTCTGTGGTAAGGAACATACCGGCAACCGAAGCAGCATTTTCAAGAGCTATACGAGCCACTTTTGTCGGGTCGATAACGCCCGATTCATAGAGGTTTTCATACTTATCGGTATAGGCATTGTAACCGAAATCTCCCTTGCCTTCCATAACACGCTGGATAACTATCGAGCCTTCCATGCCTGCGTTCTCAACGATCATACGCAACGGCTCCTCGATAGCCCTTCTTACTATGGAAATTCCGGTGTTCTGGTCATCATTCTCGCCTTTTACCTTTTCAAGTGCATCTATTGCCCTGACAAAAGCCACTCCTCCACCGGGAATAATTCCCTCTTCAACCGCGGCACGGGTAGCACTCAGTGCATCATCAACAAGGTCTTTCTTGGCTTTCATCTCAACTTCCGATGCTGCACCTATGTATAGCACTGCCACACCGCCTGAAAGTTTTGCAAGACGCTCCTGCAGTTTTTCCCTGTCATAGTCTGATGTTGTATTCTCGATCTGCATCCTTATCTGCTTAACCCTTGCATCTATATTGGACTTCTCGCCTTTGCCGTTGACAATAGTTGTATTTTCCTTGTCAATAGTTAATTTCTCCGCCTCACCAAGCAGGTCCATGGTTGCCGTCTCGAGTTTAAGACCCTTCTCTTCTGAAACGACTGTTCCACCTGTAAGAATAGCTATATCCTCAAGCATTTCCTTCCTCCTGTCACCAAAGCCGGGAGCTTTTACGGCGGCAATCTTAAGCGAACCTCTAAGCTTATTTACAACCAGTGTGGCCAATGCTTCTCCGTCTACATCTTCGGCTATGATAACAAGCGGACGCCCTGCCTGCGCTACAGGCTCAAGTACCGGCATAAGGTCTTTCATAGTCGATATTTTCTTGTCAGACAACAGGATGAAAGGGTTCTCTAGAACGCTCTCCATCTTGTCGGTGTCGGTAATGAAATAGGGCGAAATATAACCACGGTCAAACTGCATACCCTCAACAACCTCTACGGTTGTTTCTGTTCCTTTTGCCTCTTCAACGGTAATCACACCTTCCTTCTTTACCTTGCCCATTGCCTCGGCAATGAGTTTCCCTATTGAAGGGTCATTGTTGGCTGAAATGGCAGCCACCTGCTCGATCTTGCTGATGTCGTCTCCTACAGTCTTGGTCTGAGCCTTCAAGCTCTCAACGACTTTCGCAACAGCCAGGTCAATTCCCCTTTTAAGATCCATCGGGTTTGCACCGGCGGTTACGTTCTTAAGACCAACACTCATGATCGACTGCGCAAGGAGTGTGGCAGTGGTTGTTCCGTCGCCTGCCTGATCGGCAGTCTTTGATGCAACTTCCTTAACCATCTGAGCACCCATGTTCTTGTATGGATCTGAGAGCTCTATCTCCTTGGCTACTGTCACGCCATCCTTGGATATCTGGGGAGCTCCGAATTTTTTATCCATTACCACATTGCGGCCCTTCGGCCCCAAAGTTACCTTTACTGCATTGGTAAGTTCATCCACACCCTCCTTAAGGAGTGTTCTGGCTTCAATATCAAATTTAATCTCTTTTGCCATGTTTATCTTTTTTTTGGTTTAATTACATTTTTAACAATTACTTTTCAATAAGCATTATATCATCCTCCCTCATTATCAGGTAATCTTTACCGTCAAATTTTATCTCGGTTCCCGAATACTTACCGTACAGAACGACGTCGCCAACCTTTACGGTCATAGGCTCATCCTTTTTTCCTTCGCCCACTGCCCTGACTGTTCCCTTCTGGGGTTTTTCCTGAGCAGATTCCGGAATAATTATCCCGCTCGAAGTTTTCACTTCTGCTTCATGGGGCTCAACAAGCACTCTGTCTTTCAATGGTGTCAGCTTAATATCAGCCATTTTTTTCAATTTTTAATTGGTTAAACAAATTTGTTAAAAGTTTGCTACCCCTCATCACATACTGTGCCAAATGGCAGGAACAGACAAAAGGAGACCAAAGCCGTGCTTTAAATGACATGATTTCATACTACCAGACAATTAATCAAACATGTAAAACGTGTGTCTATTAATGACTTACGGGGATAGCGGGGACTGCCACGATGAATGTCAGAAAACAAAAAGAGTGTCAGCAACTAATGACATACTGACACTCTCATGTTATTATTCCCTCCCAAACCGGGGAACCTTCCGTAAAAATCCCTGACTACTCAGGATCTTCGTCAAACGGCGGCAGCTCGTTGGCAGGTAATGTTTCCAGATCTTCGGGCAGATCGGGAATTGATGTCGGAAATGATGGCAAGGTAGAGGGATCAATGGCATTATTAATTTGCCCCTCAATGAGTGACCTCTCTGTCTCAACCTCCCCGCGGGGTATAGTGGCTGAGGCCAATATACTCAGGACAACAAGAGCTCCTGCAAGCGTCCATGTTGCCTTTTCAAGAAAATCGGCTGTCTTCCTTACTCCCATTACCTGGTTGGAAGCCGAGAAATTGGCTGCCAATCCACCTCCCTTTGAGTTCTGAACAAGCACTATCAAAACCAGCAGGACGGCTGCAATAAATATTAAAACTGAAATTAAAGCAAACATAACATTCTGTTTATTATTGTTTTATACATTTCATGTCAATGATTATCCATACGTTTGATCTCGTCGATCCGGTCTGCAAAGTAACTATATTTTTCGGGATATTTCAAACATAATTTTTCATAAGCATAAATAGCTTTCCTGTAATGCTTTTGCTGGACATAGATCCTTGCCAGGGTCTCGGTAAAAAACTCGTCGCTTTCCCTGGTGCTTTTCTCAGACATATCGGCAGGCGGAGGTTCATCCTCAAGCGGTGACCGGGGCTCAATCCTGGGCTTTTCCCGCAAGAATTTGTCAATCAGATTGATACCGGCACGATCATTTTCATCTCCGTCATTATCCTCATTAACGGCACCACTGCTACTGTCAGAAAGGGGTGTCTGCCTCTCCCTTTCTTCCGCCAAAACTGGCTGGCCAAATTGAAACATGTCAATCCACCGGGCAAATGAATGCGACTCACTTTTCAGTTCTGCGGCGGGTGATGCGTTTTTTTTTTCCGATACTTCCTTTTTTTGCTCCCTGTCAGAATCGCCTGTTTTGTCATCAGTACCGGACAAGGATGCGGGTTTGTCAAGCTCAAGCAATTCCTGATCAGCCTCTTTGCTCATATCTTCAACCACCTCATCGTGCACACTACCGGCAGAAGCATGGGGTTGCCTGCCTGGTGCTTTTTCGATATCGGCCTTCTCGTCTATCACGAAAACATCCCGGATCTCCTGACCGGCTTTATCTTCATTATCACCGGTATCCTCCGGTGTCTTTTCACCTGCTTCACCGGAAGCCGGCTTAAGCGGCCCGGATATTTCCGGGCTGAGGCCATCATCATCTACCTCTTCCGTTTCTGAAGCCCGGGCCTTTGATCTTTTCAAATCCTCAATATCCTTCATCACCTTGTCTGCAAGGCTCTCGTTAACATCTTCGCGGTCCTGCACCGGTAAACTTTCTCTTTCAGTGCTGCCGGGCGGACCGGTCTGGGGACTGACGGTAACTCCCGGCTGGTTTACCAGATTGAAAAGGATATGCCGGTTCCCGATATGGGCCGCAGAAAACTTAAGCTGGTTGCTGAATCTTACATCCTGAAGGTTGCTCAGGGTTTTTACGAACAGCATATGAGCAGTCTGAAAATAGGGATATTCATCCAATATACCTCTGATCTCCTCAAGGTTTCCCTTGTCAAGATTACCGGGGCTATCAATGTATGTAATGAATCTATCCCTGTTCATGATTAAAGGTCAATACTTCTACCAGTTAACAAATGCCCTGTTGAAAATATCCTCAACAATCTGGTCTATGATTTTTTTTACAAGGTCAGCTTCCACAGCCTCAAGACCCAGACGGGCATCATAATCTTCATGCCTGCTGATGGTAGCTTCGAAATCCAGATCCGGATCAGCAGTATTGGTATATACAACCCGTACGCCTATTGTAAGCCTCTCCAGGCTGGCCCTTTCATCTGCCTGTACAGCAACGGGCTGTGTGCGGTACTGTGTTATCTCACCTTCAAAATCGGCATCGCCTGTGTCAGTTACAAGCTGCAAACGCGTCCGTGACTGAAACTTATCTTTCAGGGCATCTGTCAAATCCTGGCTCAGAGAGGGATATATTACAGGCGCCCTGTTATCAAAATACTGTACTGATACGGTTTCAAGCTGCGGAGGTATCGACGCACCCGTAAACGAGTAATTGACAGTACAACCGGTAACGGCTGCCATCAGCAAAAAGTAAAATATCAGCACTTTTTTCCCCATACTTATTCTATCTCATATTGATTAATCTTTCTGTACAATGTCCGTTCGGATATGCCAAGCTCATTTGCTGCCATTTTGCGCCTGCCTCCATATTTTTCAAGGGCTTTTTTAATGAGTTCAACCTCCTTGTCTTGTAACGATAATGACTCCTCAATTATTTCCTCAGTATCCTCAATATGTGAGGATTCCTGCCGTTTACTCTCCGGCAGCCGCGAACTGCCAGGTTCATAAAGTTGTCCGGTGCCGGAATAGAGTTTGCGCATCAGTCTGTCATCGTCAATTTCGATATCATGGGGACTCTTGATGATTATTTCATGAACCAGCTTCTTCAGGTCATGCATGTCATTTTTCATGTCGAAAAGGATCTTGTAAAGTATCTCCCTTTCCGATGCGAATGACTTGTCACTTGCTGAACTTATAAGGGCCGGCAGGGTTTCGGCCGAATAATCAGGAAGGTATTTTCTAAGGACATTGGCATCGATCTCCCGGTCTTTTTCTATTATCGAAATCTGTTCGGTAATATTTTTAAGCTGCCTTACATTGCCCGGCCAGCTATATTGTATAAGCATCTGCCTGGCCTCTTCTGTAAGCAGGATCTCAGGCATACGATAACGTTCGGCAAAATCCATCGAGAACTTCCGGAACAGGATCAGAATATCCTCCTTCCGGTCACGTAGTGGAGGTATTGTAACCGGCACCGTATTCAGGCGATAATACAGATCCTCCCTGAACTTACCCTCGCCCAGCAGTTTTATGATATCGACGTTCGTTGCAGCTACGATTCTCACGTTTGTCTTCTGGACCTTCGATGAACCGACCTTTATGAATTCACCGCTTTCCAGGACTCTGAGAAGCCGCACCTGGGTGGACAGGGGAAGTTCCGAAACTTCATCAAGGAAAATGGTTCCGTTGTTTGCCACTTCAAAATACCCGCTGCGTTTGTCATGGGCACCGGTGAATGCACCCTTTTCATGCCCGAAAAGCTCTGAGTCAATAGTGCCCTCAGGAATCGCTCCACAGTTAACCGCAATGTAAGGTCCGTGCTTCCGGGTGCTGAACTGGTGTATAATCTGGGGAAAAACCTCCTTACCCGAACCGCTCTCACCCGAAATAAGTACCGAAAGGTCGGTAGGTGCGACCCTGTAGGCTACCTCAATGGCCCGGTTCAACCCGGCCGAGTTTCCTATTATCCCAAACCTTCTTTTAATCGCTTGAATATCCATCAGAACAATCTTCGAACAACACAACAAACTGTCAAAATAGCATATCCGGGTTCAATTACCCGCCTGACAGCCTCAATTAACTGACAAATTTACAACTTTAATAGTTTTTTACTAATTTGCCCATGCAAAAAAAATGAATCGTTGTATTCCCGGGCCTCTTCAAATCAGTCCCGGGTCATATTAAACCACTCCAATGCAGATTACAGGAATAATACCGGCCCGCTACCAGTCCACCCGCTTCCCCGGCAAACCTCTTGCCGACATAAAAGGCAAACCAATGATACAGCGAACCTGGGAACAGGCCAGGAAAGCCCTTGATAAGGTTGTGGTTGCTACCGACGATGAACGCATCCGCAGAGCGGTAATATCATTCGGAGGAGAGGTGGTAATGACCTCGCCGCTACACCGGAGTGGTACCGACCGGTGTGCGGAGGCTTCGGCAATCCTGGCATCAGCCGGCAGTATTCATGATGCAGTTATAAACATTCAGGGTGACGAGCCGTTCATTCAGCCTGAGCAGATAAGGCTTTTAGCGGACTGCTTCCTGGATGAAGGCGTGAGGATAGCTACCCTTGTCAAAAAAATCATGAGCGGCAGTGACCTGTTCAATCCCAACATGCCGAAAGTTGTAGTCAGTAAAGAATGGAATGCAATTTACTTCAGCCGCTCACCCATCCCATTTGTAAGAGGAAAAGAGAAAGATGAGTGGAAAGATGCACACGAATTTTACAGGCATATTGGCATGTACGGCTACCTGGCTGAAACTCTCCGGGAGATAACCCGGCTCGAACAATCATCGCTCGAAATTACCGAAATGCTTGAGCAGAACCGCTGGATTGAGAACGGTTACACCATCAGGGTAAGAGAAACTACACTTGAGGTTGAAGCGGTCGATACTCCCGAAGACCTGGCAAGAATTACCGGGAAGGATTGACTCAAAAAACAGACCCACTCATGGTGCTGGTCATTCACCCTCAATGAACCTTACGACGATCGATCCCGCAATTTCAAGAGCTGTGGTAAGTGTATGAAGGTCATCAAAAAGCTCGCCTGTAGCTCCGGAATGATGGCTCCGTCCGGCCGGCTTCATTTCAAATTCAACTCCCGGCTTAGATGGATCGGCAACAGTACGGTAAACCACGGCCGGCTGGGCCGAGCTGAAGTATTCCATATCGCCGGGGAACTTATTGTTTGTCCAGTAACTGTTCCAGTCCCATGACTGGTTAATTTCAAAATAGATATAAAACGGGCCATCGAGCTTTCTGTCGGCCCGGGTTGCAAGTACAAAGCTTCCAGCCGGCGTGGCACCTGTATAGGCATCGGCAACCGGGTCCTGCGGTGTGGGTAGGAAGAGTCCGTCTTCAGCCTGAATACCTCTTCGATGACCCCAGTAGGGAATTGCAGCAGGCCTTCTGATCTCACCGGGCATCCATCTTCCCGTTGACGCATCACCATGACCGAAAACGCCTGTTGCTATCGATTCAGCCACATACAGGGTCTGAACATAATTACCCAATGTATCCTCTATCCAGATGGCCATAAGTGGAAAATAATGTGCCCTGCCCCTACGAAATTCTATCTCAAGCCTCTGACCGCGCCCTTCGGGATTGGTCTCAAAATAAAGAGGTGCTTCCTCAGGTTCTGACGGGGGGAACATTAAGCAGGAGGACAGGGTTAGCATGCTCCCTGTTATCAGTATAAGTAGATAACGGGATAACGCTGGTGGTACTGATAATTTTCCTTTTGTCATATCTATTCTTTAAAAACAGGTTATTCAAATTCCAATCAGACTTGTCGCGACAGCTTTCTAAAACTCTACAATAATGCCTACAGTTGGTAAAACAGTACCCAGGCCATCGCTTTTTATCACCTGCATGAGATACCGGTTGTTATCAGACGGATCAACCAGGGGCCTGCCGCTGCTGTCGCGAAGCGGACTAAGTCTGTCCGGTTCATCTGATTTGAAATCGTAAACATTCTGTACATCAAAATAAAGAAGCAGCGACCAGTTGCTGAGAAAATACTGCTTATCTATCCTAATATCAAGCTGATGAAATGCACCAAGCCTGTTCGCATTGAAGCGGGTCAGATCGGGATATGCCATGTTCTGTGCATCCCATGCAGCTATCAGGCTTGATTTTTCAAGATCAAACGGAGTGTAAGGGGCCCCGCCGACAAACCTCCACTTGAAACCTATGTCCCAGTTACGGGGCAGGCTTCGCTGAGCCGTAAGGTTGAAAATGTGCCGGTTATCCCATGCTGTGGGGGTATAATCTCCTTCCATGTTCATAAACTCGCTCCTTACAAGAGTATATGCAAGTACAATATTAAAATTGTAGAAATCCCGGCTCCTTGCAAGCACCTCCATACCATATGATCTCCCTTCAGCAGTTGAGGTAATTTCTTCGTCGCCGAAAACACCAAAATCCCCACCTTTGCTTGCCAATGGTATACCGTCATTCACACTGAAGGGATAGTCCCGGTATCTTTTGTAAAACCCTTCGACCGATATTGAGGAAACATCATCCGGCCTCAGTTCAAAGCCAGATACGATATGATCTGCCTTTATATAGGTGATACTGTTCTCCCGGTTTAAAAGCACCCCGTCGTTATTCCTGAAGCCCAGAGTGGTATAGGGAGGCAGCTGGTAAAACCTGCCGGCGTTGAAGTTCCAGGACAAGTCGGGAATAATGCTGTAAGAAGCTGAAAACCTGGGTGAAAACTGATCAAGAAGATTTGACATGCTCGATGAGTAACTGTTTGCGTCGGCCCTGGCCCCGAGCGACAAAACAAGCCTGTCTGAAAACATATTCCTGCTGATCTGGCCGAAAACGTTCCACTTAAAAAGATCAAGAAAGGAATCGTAGTCAAGCAGAAGCGGTTGTCCGCCTATAAACAAAGTATTAAAGGTTGAATTTGTGTATTTTGCATATTCAAACCCTAGTCCACTGGTTATTTTCGTATTCCTGAACCTCCTGCTTGTATTCTCAAACCGGAATTTGTTCTCTATCTCGGCCGATTCGTAGTCAATGGTCCTGATATCGTCGGTGTCATTATTACGGTATTTATAGGCACTGTTGTTAAGGTAGTTGCGACTCAGCACCCAGGTGTCATAGCTGTTGCTGCGATAACGCTTGTAAACGGCACCTATCGCATAGTTCCATTGCTCATTTACCGGCAGAAAGTCAAGTATATATTGCTGTTCCTCCGTTTCGTTGGCATTCAGGTTTAGCCTGAACTGATCTATTGCACCCAGTCCGATAATCGAAAACTCCCTTTGTTCGTCAATACGGGTGCGGCTCTTAAACTGAAAATCATTATAGGTGGGCAGGAAGGGAAGACCTATTATATCGAACAAAAACTGAAGGTATGACCGCCGGGCGGAAAAGATAAATGTTGTATTCTGTGTCATGGGGCCGTCAAGTGTCAGTGCAAGGTCAGACGCCCCGACGGCACTCCTGAACTGCAATCTTTCAGGATTGCCGTCCACCTGCCGCATATCGAGCACTGAACTCAGTGCATTGCCCCTGTTTGCGGGAAACGCACCTGAATAGAACTCAACCTCCCTGAGAAAATCCACGTTTATTATTCCTACAGGTCCCCCGCTTGCACCCTGTGTGGCAAAATGGTTAAGGTTGGGTATCTCCACCTCATCAAGAAAAAAGCTGTTCTCGCTCGGCCCTCCACCTCTAACGATAAGGTCGTTACGAAAAGCCGGGGTAGATGCAACCCCCGGAAAAGATTGCAGAACCCTGGATATATCGCGGTTCCCTCCCGGACTCTTCTCTATCTCCGCTACACCGATCCGTCTCATCGAAACGGGGCTCTCCTCGCGCATCCTGAACGGAGATGCACGCACAACAACCTCGTCAATATCTACAGTGGTCTCTTCAAGCGGAACCTCCAGGTATAATGTTCGCGCGTTAGTAACCATCAACTGTCCAGAAACATAAGTCCTGAAACCTACAGATGAAACCCTGATCTCAACCATGCCGGGCTTTATTCCTGTAAATAAAAAATTCCCGTCAAAGTCTGTACTGGCACCAATGGTTGTATTCCATATAACGACATTGGCAAAGGGAACCGGCTCATTGTTTGCTGCATTGAATACACGGCCCCTTATCACCCCGTTGTCTTCCTCGATTGCATGGGCGAGAACCGAAAAGAACAGGCTGCTTATAAATAGTATGATATATTTCAACATCTTTGTTCAAATGTTAGTTACATAAGCTAAACAACAACACCCGGTTTTTGTTCAAGACGCCATACTCCCTATCAGCAGTGGCTTACAGAACTATCAAAAACTATTATGCCGCCAATAGTTTTCTGAAATAAAAATATCGGAAATACCTGATGGCATCGCCAATGCTTACACCTTACCCGTATATCCCGAGCCTCCTTATGATCTCCTCCTTTTCGGGCTTCATGTCAGCTTCGGGTACTGCCCCGGCAAATTTTTCAATGCGATCAAGAAGTCCTCTCAGGAAAACGATATAGCTTTCGGTATGCGGATTAAACGGGCGATGCCTGATACCCTGGTGAATGGAGGTTATCTCCTTTATATAAGGCAGTGCATGTTTCGCAATAAAATGTTCAATGAACCTCTTCCTGATATAATCAACACCCTGGCTGTTTATGTGGATCATATCGCTCTCATAAAAACGATAGTCTCTCAGTTCATCCATCACAATCTCATAGGCAGGGAAATATGACACATTCTCAAAACGTTCAGCCAGGCTTGCAATCGCAACTGCAAGAGTTGACTTGCTCACCAGGTTGCCGTTAGGCCCGTCTTTCCAGTGGCGTACCGGACTGATGGTGAAAACCAGCTGCAGACCGGGATTGAAGTCATGCAGATCCTTTATAAGTGCTTCATATGAGCCGGTTATTTCATCTGTTGTCAGCAGCTCATGATCAAACAACCTGTGCGGCAATTTATGACAGTTAGATACGATCTGCCCGGTTTCCCGGAACCTGTAAACCCTTGCAGTCCCAAAGGTTAAAAACAAAAAGCCTGCATCCTTAAGCCGGGCCGACGCCTCTCTTATACTGTTGTTTATGTTCCTGAGGCACTCATCCCTGTCAGGGTTGGAATAGCTGGTATGGTGATTGAAGCTGTACCACAGGTCATTACCCTGGCGAAGGTCTCCTGTACCGAAAAGCCTGCCTTCGATAAGTATCCCGAGCGAGCGCCTGATCGATTCAGGATTGTAAAGTACCCCGAACGGGTTCACCCAGGCGGGTAATTTGAGCCATTTCAGGTAAGACCCTATATTCTCGGTAAAACATGATCCCATCCAGAGTGAAGGCGTGGAATAGTCAATTTTTGAATGACTTTCACCGGCATCGACAATAAGCCGGAAGAGTTCGTTGCTGACCGGTTTGTTCTCCATCCGGTTTATATTTAATTTTGCAAAAAGTGTGTCAGGTAAAATTAAAAATAAACTAAATAATATCAACCCACTTAAAATGCAGGAAATTATTGAGATCCCGACTAATGCCCATAACGGCCTCTACGACATTACGGCAAAGGTAAAGGAGGTACTGAAAAAGAACCCTGTCAGATCGGGCATCGTCACGGTTTACGTACAGGGAGCAACTGCGGGCATTATGATCCAGGAAAACTGGGATGATTCGGTCCAGAATGATGTAATAAGCCTTCTGAACAAGCTAATTCCCAATGGTGTATGGGAGCATGATGCACAGGACGGCAACGGCGATTCGCACCTAAAGGCAGGAATTGTAGGCCCTTCCGAAACCATTCCTATTATTGATGGCAGGCTCGGGCTGTCAACATGGCAGAACATATTCCTGTGCGAATTTGACGGTCCACGCTCCATCCGGAAAATTGCCGTTACCATCCTGGGAGATTAGCAGGCACCTTGCCACCCGCGGTAAATATATACAGATTAACTTTTTGCAGCGATGAGGGCATCAAGATTTCTTCTCAGGAGCCGGTATCCGGCCCTTTTTACGGCAGATTTACCGAAGAGCCGCCTGTAGAGTGGTTTGTCCATTTCATACCATCCGGCAGCAGCCAGCTCAAGCAAATCTGGCTCGGGCTCAAAAAGCGGCTCTTCGTGAGCTTTGGCCCCTTTGTTCCAGGGACAAACATCCTGGCAGATATCACACCCGAACACACGGTTATTAAGTTTACTTCCGATGCTGTCAGGAAATTCGTCCCGGTACTCTATTGTAAGATAGGAGATGCAACTGCGTACATCAACGAGCCCCGGCTCAACTATCGCACCAGTGGGGCAGCTATCAATGCAGGCCCTGCAGGACCCGCAATACTCCTTGCCGGGATCATCAGCCGGAAGCTCAATGTCTACTATCAACTCGCCGATAAAAAAGAATGATCCCCCGCCCCCGGATATAAGACAGGAGTTTTTTCCTATCCATCCAAGCCCCGATCTTGCTGCCCAGGCACGGTCAAGGACAGGGGCTGAGTCGACAAACGCCCTGCCGCTGATCTCTCCAATCGTATCATTCATAAATAGCAACAGCTTCCCCAGCTTTTCTTTCATCACATAATGATAATCGGTGCCGTAGGCATATTTTGACAAAACCGGAGCCCCGGGATCTTTCTGGTTGCGGGCGGGTAAGTAATTCTGCAGGACCGATATTACGGTTTTCGCATCTTCTACAAGCTTTCGCGGATCAACACGCTTCTCAAAATTATTCTCCATGAACTTCATACTGCCGTGCATACCGGCACTCAGCCACTTTCCGAGCCTTTCAGCCTCATTATCCAGCCTGCAGGCGGCCGATATGCCACAGGCGTGGAAACCGAGCTCTCCTGCCTTTTTTTTAATACCTTCAATATGTTTTGCGTTTTCAGGCACGTTGAATGTCATTGATGATACCTGTAAATATATAAAAGTATTAAATTTGCAAAAAGGTAATGTATTTTACCCTCCTTAAAGTGCAAAGCTGCATGAAATTGATCAGGAGCATCATATCAGCCGTTTCTGCCGTCATTCTACTTACCGGGGCGCCCCTGCTCGGAATTTACCTTGCAGGACAGGAGACCACAAAGTTCCTTGAGTTCCCTCCTTTAACCACTTCATTAACAAAAGAGCATGCACCATTCTCGTGGAGCGCATTCTACCTGTTAATTACCGTGATACTTCTTATCATTGCCCCATTCATCATTAAAATATTCACTACCCGGCAGGCGGTAAAAAGCGCCGTAAACCAGAAACTGAGATTTCCGGTCTGGGGGTGGGGCGGACTGCTGATAATGGCTGCGGGATGGGTGCTGGCATGGGCACGTTTCCCGTGGTTCAGTCAACTCCAGACTCACACTTTCACTATTCCCTGGATTGGCTACATTATCCTTATTAACGGGATTATCTACAAGCGGACAGGCCGCTCACTGATAACCCACCAACCGTTATACCTTGCCGGCCTGTTTCTTTTCAGCGCCGTGTTTTGGTGGTATTTTGAGTTCCTGAACCAGTTCGTTCAGAACTGGTATTATGTTAATGTAGAAGCACTCGGCAGGATGGAGTTCTTCCTGTATGCAACCCTTCCGTTTGCAACTGTGCTTCCGGCAGTGATAAGCACCTTCCGGCTGCTCAAAACCTTTCCCGGCCTGAGCAGGGGGCTTGACCATTTTATGAGTGTACCTGTAAACAGGCCAAAAACCGCTGCCATTATATGGTCGCTTGTTGCTGCAGGAGCCTTGTCGTTTACACCTTTGTTATACGATTACCTGTTTCCCGTCCTGTGGCTGTCGCCTCTTGTTATTATCGCATCAGCAATGATCATTGCTGATGTCCCTACATTTCTCAGGAATATCACAAAGGGCAACTGGACCACGGTTTACCTGCTTGCCATTTCTGCCCTGATTTGCGGCTTCTTCTGGGAAATGTGGAACTATTACAGCTACACCCGGTGGGAATATTCCGTCCCCCTGGTCCACAGCTTCAAGGTATTCGAAATGCCGGTACTGGGATATGCAGGATACCTTCCATTCGGAGTTCAATGCGGACTGATGGGATGCCTTGTAAGGTCGATGCTGAAGACTAACCGTTCTTCCCATGCAGGTGCACATCCATTTGCGGAAACGGAATGTTGAGGCCCTTTTCGGGGAAGATCTTGTAAACCTTTTCGTTCATCTCAAAAAACACCGGCCAGAAATCGGGGGTTTTTACCCATGCCCTTACCACAAAGTCGACCGAGCTGTCGCCCAGCTCTTTCAGTGCTATAAAAGGGGGTGGATCCTTAAGGATCCTTTCATCCTCCTCCAGGAGTTCCGCAAAAACCTTTTTTGCAACATCGGCATCATCGCCATAGGCAATACCGAAATTCCAGTCAACCCTTCTTGTAGGCTCAGTTGAGAAGTTGGTCATTGCTCCTGTAGCCAGTCCCCCGTTTGGTATAACCACAGTCTTGTTGTCAGGTGTTTTGAGGATTGTATTAAATATCTGAATCTCCCTGACAGACCCCATAAAACCCTGCGCATCAATGAAATCGCCAACTTTGAATGGCCTGAAAAGCAGAATGAGCACCCCTCCGGCAAAGTTCTGCAGGGTTCCCGACAATGCAAGGCCCACTGCCAGTCCGGCAGCACCTAGTATTGCAATAAACGAGGTCATCTCCACACCCAGCATGCCGAGAACACTGATAAGCAGCATGACCTTCAGCAATACCGATACCAGGTTTTTAACGAAAGACTTGATTGAGGGATCGAACTCCCGTTTCTCCATTGCCCTGTAGATGCGCCTGCTAAGAAACCCGATAAGCTTCCAGCCGACGAACAGAACAACAAGGGCACCTATCAGGCGGGGTCCATACTCAATGACCAGGTTGTAAAGGCCCTCGGTACCAACATTAACAAAATCAAGATTGTTCATGTCTTTTTAGCGTAAATATAAACTATACATTCCATTTGTCAATAATTGTATTCTGCGTAGCACATTCCTGCAGGTGCCGGGACTGAAAAAATATTAACAGATTTTTCATATTTTTAGGGCTTGATGACTTTTCGCAGGTTGCAACAACTGTCATCAGGCAACCAACTGCATTACCAAAATTGTTTTTAAAATTTTAAATCAATTGCATCATGAACAATAACAGGCTTATAATTCCGCTACTGACTTTTCTTTTTACCATCCTGACCATCTCTGCAGGAATAGCAGATGAAAACAGAACCCTCTCTGCCGAAGTGCTTTGGGAGATGAAGCGTACCGGCTCGCCTGCAATTTCGCCCGACGGCCGCTGGGTGGTGGCTGCTGTGACACGTTACACCGTTGAGGATGACAGAAGCCATACCGACCTGTGGCTCTTTGCGTCCGATGGTTCCGTCGAGAGGCAGCTGACAATATCAGGATTTGCCGCCGGGCAACCGGTATTCAGTCCGGATGGCTCAAAACTTGCCTTTGTGAGCAGGCGTGACAGTGATGATGCATCACAGGTTTACATACTTCCGCTCAGGGAACCCGGTGAGGCTATGCGCCTGACTGAGGTCCCGACCGGGGTAAGCGCCCCCAAATGGGCAGGAGACTATATTTATTTCATTACCCGGGTGTGGCCTGAGGCGGACTGGGACGAAATGGCAGCCCGTATCAAAAAGAACCGTGACTCCCATATGTCTGCTCATACCTGGAATGCGCTTCCCTACGCCCACTGGGACCACTGGATAGACGAAGAGCGACAGGCCCATCTCTACAGGATACCTGCCGCCGGGGGAGATGTTGAACCGGTTACCCTTCCTACAGGCTGGGAACTGCCGAGATCATCACAGGGTGCTTCAAGTTATGATGTGGCGCCCGATAACTCATGGGTGGCCTTTACTGCCGACAGCAAACGCAACGGGGTTGATCCCGAGATCGATATTCTCCTGGTAAGGCCCGGGAGCAGCGAAGCAATAAACATCACAGAGGCGAATGAAGCAGGCGACGGCTCGCCCCTTTTCAGTCCCTGCAGCCGCTACCTTGCATTTAACCAGCAGAGGATAAAAGGCTTTTATGCTGATACCAGGAGACTGATGATCCACAACCTGCAAACCGGCAGGCAGATGGAGCTGACGGGGGACTGGGACCGGTCGGCTGACGGACTGGTATGGCTGCCGGATGGAAGCGGATTCTACGGAGCCATTGACGATGCCGGAACCAGGAGGATCTATCATATAGATGCAGACACCGGTACACCACGGGCAATAACAGGTGAAACAGATTATTCCGGACTTTCGGTATCAGAAAACGGTAAGCTTGTAGCATCAAACCAGAGCTTCATGTACCCGCCGCGCCTTGTGGTTGTAGATACCCGAAACGGCCAAACCCGGAGGATTGACACCATCAACGACGATATTCTTGCGAATGTTGAACTGGGTACCTACGAATCGGTAACCTACAAGGGTGCAGATGGCGCCGACATACAGATGTGGGTCCACTACCCGCCCGGATTTGACAGTAGCAAAAAGTACCCTTTATTTCTCCTGATACATGGCGGGCCGCACAGCGGCATAACCGACGGATTCCATTTCCGCTGGAATGCCCAGACCTTCGCCTCCTGGGGGTATGTAACCGCGTGGCACAACTTCCATGGTTCATCGGGATTCGGACAGGAGTTTACCGATGCCATCAATCCTGACTGGACAACCAAACCATACGAGGACACCAGGAAGGCAGCAGAGTGGTTCGCAAGGCAGCCCTGGATCGATGAGACCAGGATGGTTGCAGGAGGAGGAAGCTACGGGGGGTACCTTTCAAGCATCCTTCTCGGCAGGGAACACCCATTCAACACGCTGGTAATTCATGCACCCGTGTACAACTTTTACAGCCAGATGGCCAGCGATTTCGCCGTTCATTCAACCAGGTTCGGCGATTACTGGGAAGATCCTTCAATCTACAGGGAATTATCACCGCACTATTTTGCGAAGAATTTCGATACACCCGC
>SLMM01000103.1 GCA_007133565.1 Bacteroidales bacterium | reverse complement strand
CCCGGAACTGTCCAGTTAAACTGGTTAAGGTATTTTTCGGTTGGCTCAACACTGTATCTCAGTTCCGCCTGGTGGCGATGTACGCTGTCGGAGCCTGATATCTCAGAAGGAACAGCGGGAGGAGTATTTGCAATATCGAAAAAGTAGTCCGTATCAGAAAGCGGGCCATCAATTATTTCCAAAAAGCCCAAATTTCCGTAAAAATCGGTCGCATAGCCGGTTATCCGGAGTTCATCGCCGTAGTCGAACGAAAAACCTGTACCGGATTTGAGTGTAGCCTTCAATGTTGAGGTAAACGCTCTATGGTTCCAGCCGGCACCCGGTCCTGCACCATTATATATAAGCCGCGCTTCAGGCCCTCCTTCCCTGCCTGTCTGGATCATTATCCTCTGCTGCCTGTAACGGCCGGAGCTTACCGACAACAGGTATGCCTGCCTGTCTGATCCGTGAAATGTAAAATGGTGTATCCCACCCTCAAGAACAGCTTCATGATTGGCTGCAATTCTTCCAGCCAGATCAAAAACGTCTATCCTGAACTTATCGGTTTCCGGCACATATACATTTATCTCTGTTATCCCTGAAAAGGGATTTGGGTAATTCTGAGCAACATAAAGCTCTTCATACCTGCCCTCAATAAGGTCGGTTGCCGTGACCAAAAAAGTAACGGCATTCTCAGGGGCATAGATAACCTTTATACCACCTTGTGTGAGGTTTTCAATTTTGACGCTGTCCAGCGAGACAGGAGAGCATGTGTGGCTGGCAGTGAAATGAAGAGTGATCTCATCGCCCCGCACCTTCAGCCCGGAAGCAATTAAAAATACTATTACAAAAAGGGTAGAAATTCTCATACGCAATGGCTTTGGTGAGGTTTTTGAGGGTAGTTATTTTGGATTTTAAAGTCGATTAAGCAGGGTTATGCAAAAAACAATGGCGCCAGGCCTGATATCCGCCCGGTAAAAATCTAACTCATATCTTATTATATAAGGTTTTCTATAGCATTGGGGTTTTAGAGCGAACAGCTCAGAAGTCCCTTTTGAAGTCTATTTAAACACCTTGCTACCAAATATAGGAATAATAATTTCACTGTCAAAATTTAACGAGGTTCTCAAAGGAGAATTGGTTATTCATGCCTCGTTCAGAAAATTGCCTTCGAAAAATTTGACTTTATGGCAGATATTTTTGTAACTTGCCTGAAGGATCAAAATATTAAAAATATTTTTTTCAAAACAATTTTCCTGCTTCTAAACTTAACTGTTCTCAGTTCTCATTTTTACTTCTCAGTTTTTAGCTCTCAGCTTTCAGTTACTCAGCTTTAACTTCTCATTGTCTCACTTCTCAGTTTCAGTGTTTGCATCGTAGTTCTATCGCATTCTGTTATCTGATCACCCGGGTATTTTTTACCGGGTTACCGGGATACAACAAAACGGTATTACGAATTCTGAAACGTGCTATTTAAAAATAACCCACAAAGAGATTTAATACTCTATGGCGGGTTCCTTTAAATTCATCCGTGAGTCGATGCTTAAAACCTGGCTGATTTTGATTATTGTTCTTCTGACAGATGAACCGGGAAGTTACAACTTCGCGGCATCACTGTATCCGCTGTCAGAGGGAAAACCCAACGTAGTATTCCTGAATCATATCGATGTTGTACCTGCAAATGATAACGGGGACTTTACCTATCCGCCTTTTTCGGGGACTATTGCTGACGGCAAGATATGGGGCAGAGGATCAATTGACATGAAAGGAATGGCTATTATGCAACTGCTAGCGCTTCATAATTATATTGAACTGGCTGCCAATTATGACCTCCCCCTGAACTTCACCATGCTTTCAGTTTCAGGTGAGGAGACAGGAGGAATGACAGGGGCAAAGATCATATTCGGGGTTTCCGTTACTTTTAAAAGGCGGCTTTGGATGCACCTCACACTTAGGCAATACAATCCGGCTACCGGCCGTGTTGAAACAAACAATTATGTCCAGAAAGATATGCTTGAGGCTCTTATTCGCCTCACAAAAAAGAAACAAAAAGTGCATTTCTCTGAGCAGGCTCTGACGATGTTTCATGAACTGGGAAAGCTGGAAGGCGGATTCAGGGGTTTCATGCTGAAAAATTTACACCTGTTCAGGCCTGTGGTTGTTCCTGCCATGAAACGTAATGCACTCTTTAACACCATGATCACCAATAGCATAAATATTACCGGCATCAAGACCATGCACGGACCACATTACGGTTCCGGTCAATCGATCACTGCAACCCTGGATTGCCGTCTTTTGCCGGGTACTGATACGGATCAGTTCATAAAAGACATTATAAATATACTCAATAACAGCGCCATTGAATTAACAATCCTCCACGAAGATATTAATGCTGCTCCCACCGACCCGGATCAATATTTTAATTTTATAAAGCAGGCAATAAAGAGGGTATTCCCTGGTTCAGCAGTTTTCCCTGTTCTTTTCCCCGCCGCAAATGACAACAATTATTTCAGGATCCACAATATCCCGGCATACGGGGTATTGCCGGCCTGCCTGCCGCTTCATTTAATTTAAACGATTCATAATGTTGATGAGAGATTACCTATAGAGACACTTGAAAACGGACTTAATGTATATACTCACCTGATAGAAATAATACTGGATTCCGCTTATGAGGGATCAAAACCCATTTATTAACCAATTAAACCTTAATGTTATGAAAAAACTGATTTTTATTGCGACAATTACGATGCTGGCAACGGCATGCGGTCCGCGGCAGCCGGCAGAGGAAGCTGAGCACCTCCCCGAACCGGCAGTACTGCAGGCAGGAAACCTGCTGGGACATCATACTTTACACTATGAGCTCGCTCCCGGTGTTACTACAGATGAGCTTCTTGATTTCACAAAGGATAAGTTTCACCCTGCCTATGAAAAGCATCATCCTGGACTAAAATTATTTCCTTTATCAGGCAGAACCGGTGAATGCGTTGATTGCTGGAGCACATTATACGTTTTTGAATCTACAGGGGTAAGGGACAAATACTTTACGGCTGATGGTTCCCGTACTGAATTAAGCATGGCAGCCTTAGAAAAGATGCAGCCGGAAATGGAAGAATTGCTCCAAATGGTTGAGTACACCACTACCTATACCGACTGGGAGATCATAGGTGACACCGGCACACCCGGCCCGGAGCTGCAGGCAGGTAACCTGCTGGGGCTTCATACTATGCATTACGAGCTTGCGCCCGGAGTTACTATAGATGAGTCAATAGATTTCATGAAGGATGAGCATGGCCCTGCCTTTGAAAAGCATTTTCCCGGGGGAAGATTTTTTATTTTAAAGGGCAGAACGGGAGAAGGCGCGGATTGCTACGGTTGGTTGTTTGTATTTGAATCTGTCGAGGTAAGGGACAAATATTTTAAGGCCGATGGATCTTATACCGAATTGGGTCAGGCGAACCTTGAAAAGATGCAACCGGTAATTGAAAGAGGGAGTAAATTTGGTGAATACACGACCACCTATACCGACTGGGTGATCCAATGAGCCTGCCTGTCTTTCTCATTATTGAACCTGTTGCAGTTCTATGACCTTATAGCACAACTGTAGCATTCATTGCCCGCCGTAAACAATGTACGTGCAGTTCAGGAATTAATAGAAATGGCTGAATTTGATAATTAATTTACCGGGATATGAGAGATTTTGTTCTGATTTTGTGGATATTGAGTATTGCATTTTGCAATAGCGCTTTGGCACAGCAGGAGGAAAATTTCCCGGCCAGCGGACCGCTTAAGGTGACCAGGCTGAAAGGGCCAATCGTGTTTGACGGTATACCTGATGAAGAGGCCTGGCAGTCCGTTCCGGCTCTGCCGTTAAGCATGTATATGCCTGTGCCGGGGAATGACCCGACCCAGCACTCAGTTGTAAAAATCGCCTACGACGACGACTATCTCTATGTTTCGGGTGTTATATATTACTCTGACAAAAGCAGGCTCAGGGCTATCGGAAAGCAAAGGAATTACGACGATGGTATTTCCAGCAGCGGGCTCAGCTTCGTTCTCGACACCTTCAACGACAGGGAGAATGCCGTGTTTTTCGGCACAAATCCAAACGGGCAGAGGACTGACGCATCCATTAAGAACGATTGCGAGGACGAAGATAATGATTTCAATACCAGTTGGAACACTTTCTGGGATGTGGAAGCCGTCATTACTGAGCAGGGCTGGTCGGCCGAGTTCAGGATCCCGTTTTCGAGCCTCCGTTTCCAGTCCATCGAAGGGAAAACCCTCATGGGAATAACAATTATGAGATGGAGTCCCGGCCTTCCTGAGTTGGCAACCTTTCCGAAGATCTCTCCAAAACTGTCCAACTCTTACTGGAGACCTTCGCAGACAGCGACTATAGAATTCGAGGGGTTGCAGTCAACCAGGCCTCTGTACATTACTCCCTATCTGATCGGCGGTGTCGGCCAGCTCAATGAACTGAATGTGCCGGGTACGGCATATGAGATGAGTTCGACCCCGAAATATGATGCCGGGCTCGATCTTAAATACGGCATTAGCAATAACCTGACCCTTGATGTTACCGTAAATACCGATTTTGCGCAGATTGAGGCTGACGACCAGATGATAAACCTTACACGATACTCACTCTTCTTCCCGGAAAAGAGGGTCTTCTTCCTGGAAAAAACGGATGCCTTCGATTTCTCATTCCTTGAGGGCAACAACCTCTTTTACAGCCGGCGCATCGGAATTCATGGCGATCAATCGGTCAGGATATATGGCGGGGCAAGGATGACAGGGAGGGTTGACAACTGGGATATCGGGGTTCTGTCAATACAGACTGAAGCGTTCATGGACAATCCGGGAGAGAATTTCGGTGCCATGAGGCTGAAGAGGAGTGTGCTGAATCCTTACTCCTATGTCGGAGGTATGGCAACAAGCAGGCTGGGGATAGACGGGGCTTACAATGTGGCTTACGGACTGGACGGGCATTTCAGGATAACGGGAGATGAGTATCTGACCTTCAGGATGGCACAGACAGTTGAAGATAATGTTAACAACATGCCGCTTCAACTGGAACCGACAAGGATGCTGTTCCGGTGGCAGCGACGCAGCCGGGTCGGACTGGGATATGATTTCATCTATACATACTCCGGGACACAATACAATCCGGGGATCGGGTTCGAGAGAAAGAAAAACTATCACGGCCCGTCAGGAGAGATCAGCTATAGATGGTGGCCCGGAGAAAGCAGTATATTGTTGGATCACGGATTAACCCTGGAAGCGTACAACTACCGGAATACTCTAACAGGCCTCAATGAGACTGTACATATGTGTGTGACCTGGGCGTATCGGATGAAAAGTATGTACGGTGGCAGAATTAAAGCCAACCTGTTTGTCGAAGATCTGGCTGACAGGCTGATACTGGGAAGAAACCAGGCTGAGGTCCCGCCGGGGAGGTATTCATTTGTCAATTTCTCACCCGTGTTTTACACCTCATGGGCCCGAAACCTGTCCGCTCAATTTGCATCCGTTGCAGGTAATTTCTATGATGGATGGAGGTTCTCCTTTTACGTGGAACCCAGGCTGAAGATAGGCAGTGACTTTGATCTGGGGGTGACATATTACCTTGATCACGTCGATTTCCCCGGAAGGGAAACGGGCTTCACCAATCACATATTCGGTTTCAGGGGGCTGATGACCCTGACCACCAGGACATCACTGAGTAGCTTTGTCCAGTACAACACAGCCATTGAACGGGTAATTGCAAATGTCCGTTTCAGGTATAACCCGCGCGAGGGAAACGATTTCTACGTGGTATATGACGAGGGGATGAACACCAATATCCACAGGGCCACCCCCATACTGCCCTATTCCAGGGGACGTACAATACTTCTGAAATACACCTATACTTTCCTGTTATAGATTGATCTATAGAAAAAATCATAAAAATGAGTAAAGCAGCAAAGAGCATATTTATTTTTGGAATCTACCTCGTCATTGCAGGTATTGGATTCCTGGTTATTCCCAATATGGTACTCAGTCTCCTCGGATTTTACGGAAACCAGTGAACCCTGGATCCGCGTGGTCGGGGTATTGGTTGTATTCATCGGATATTACTATATCAGGGCTACAGCCTGGCATCATAAAGCAAATCAGGCATAAACCAGCTTTGTATATTTTGTCATTTTTGCCACGCCAGACGGGTGTAAAACATTTTTGATGTTACAGTATCCGGCAACGTCAGATGAGGTTTTACCCATGATCTTTTAAAGACCCGTAGAGGAAAGCTATCTCTTCCTTCCAGCGGGTTTCGTCTGGGGTCTCGAGAATGATGGGGATATTGTCAAACCGGGGGTCGTTCATCAGGCGGACAAACACCTCATTGCCCAGGGTGCCCTTTCCTATCAGCTCGTGCCTGTCGACCCTGCTGGCATGCTCCTTCTTTGAATCGTTGATGTGCATCCCCCTCAGGTAGCTGAAGCCGATCACGGCGTCAAATTCCGCGAAAGCTCTATCAAAGCCTTCTGCCGCCCACTGCCTCTGGTTCTTTACAAACAACCCGAATGCCCTGGCCCCTATAGCATGGGCATTCAGCGGGGCATTCTCAACACCCCCCGCGGCGCTCACGTGGGGATTTATTTATTTCATAAGGTTTTTTGCTTTGAGATAATTTCGGAAGGTAATTGTCCAAAATGGTTCTTAAATAAACGGGAAAAGTGTGAAAGGTTCTTAAATCCAACCATATAGGCTGTTTCACTTACAAT
>SLMM01000067.1 GCA_007133565.1 Bacteroidales bacterium | reverse complement strand
GTTCTGTGCAGTGAAGGTGAAAAAGCTTGAGCTGGTGTGGAACCAGTTAATTACCTCTGAATTGTTGGTGTTTCCCTCTTCAAAACCTTCAAAAAATGGTATTGCGGCCGATGTGATGTCATTGGATGTGGTGGTCGATGAATAGACCTCTCCGGCAACTGTCCAGCAACGGTAATAGTATCTTTGTCCGCTGATCAGCCCCGTATGTGCCGGTATATCCTGCGGAGGGCCGGCGTAATAGATGGTGCCGCCGCCACTCATCTGATCTCCTGCAGAATAGCTGCCGGATGGATTGCCGAAGGTGTTCACGGTGTTCCATGCAACGACCACATCATGGCTGGTGACTGCCTCCAGGCTGATCTCTGAAGTCCCCGTTGCCGTTGCCGTAAACGACGAAGGAGAGCTGGGTACAGTGTGTTTCGAACCACTCAGGGGTTCAGTAGTGAGGTAGAGTGGGCCATCAGAGCAGAGAGCGTTCATCGAGAAAACAAAGAAATGGTACTCCGTTCCCTGTGTCAGTCCCCTGGAGCTGAATGAAGTCTCCGTACCGCTGTAAACCACCGTGCCGTTGCCCAGGGTGTGCCCCTCATCATAGGTAGTCCCGTCGGACGGGTTTTCTGACAGGTTTGCCTCGGTGCTTCTGACCACCAGGTAGCTGTCAGTGCCCCCGGCAGCCGTAAAGGAGCCGTCGATCCTCACAGTTGTAACAGCACTCAGTGCCAGTCCGCCTGGCTGAGCGACCGGCTCTTCACACGCAGGTGGCGGCGTCCACGCAAATGTGAGTCCGCTGGGCGGGTAAACGTCGTTGTTGAGCCTGCAGATGACCGTAGGAGCTGTTCCTGCTCCAGTAGCCGACCAGTCCGTCAGGGTAGTCCGGTTATTGAAGTCATCCCGTGAACTGCCTCTTAATCCTACTTGTACGGTACCCCCTGTTCCGGTATAGCTGGTTGATACGTTCCCGTAAATGAACCGGACAGTGCCTGTTGAAGGGTTGAGTCGTATCTGGAAGCTGATTACATCGCCGGTAACGGCCTGACGCTTCACATCCTGCCACTGTACAACTATTTCGCCGTCTGCATTGGTGTTGTAGGATATTTTCGGCTCCCCTGATTCTGCATTCTCTAACCTTATGCCCATGGGTGAAACGGCTGCGTTGTAGGCACCAGTCCCTGAAATGGGCCTATAATAAGTGGCTGACGGTGCGTTACCACCGAAGGTGATGAAACCGTTGCTTGAAACGGTCATGCTCGTGTAGGATGACCCGGAAATATTGAATGACGGGATGGTAATGGTTTCGGTGTGGTTGTCGAATGTTTCCTCCCAGAGGACTGTTTCGGAGCCCAGTGGTGTATAGGTGCCCTGGGAACTTGTGAACTCATAGGAACTTACGGGCTGGGCCTTGCCTGGAAGGACCAAATAGAATGCAAGTACGAGCAGGAGTAAAGTTTTTTTCATAGACGTGATCAATTAACAGGTTAATAGTTGTCAGCATTAACAATGGTGTTCCAACTGACCGGGAATTTGAAAATAGAATTTGATTGATTGTTCATCAAGTTAGGGTAATTTTTCGAATTAAAAAAACTTTTCTTCGAATATCAGTTTTTACTGATGCATTGATTACCCCCTTGTGCAGGGTTTTTTTGTAAAGTAAGCTGCGAGAATTGATCGGCCTGCGAGGCCTGTTATGAAGTTACCCCCTTGTGCAGGTTTTTTTTGTAAAGTAAGCTGCGAGAATTGATCAGCCTGCGAGGCCTGTTATGAAGTTACCCCCTTGTGTATAGTTTTCTTGCATAGCGGGCTATCTCACCGGTATCCTGGTCGTTCATGCATCTGAAATGCTTTTTAGGGCATTTCCGGTAACCAAGTTTTGAGCAGGGCCTGCATTTAAGTCCCCCCACCTCGAAAACTGCTGAATCAAGGTGTGGATGGTACGGGTACATGCCAAAATCCGGAACCGTATTGCCCCATACCGATATGACCTTTTTTTTGAAGGCGGCCGCTACATGCATCAGTCCGCTGTCATGAGTTATAACCACATCAGCCTGCCTTACGAGGGATGCGGACTGGTTGATGTTGTATTTACCGCAGGTGTTCAAAATAAGCTTTCCACAACTTGCTGCCACAGTTTCGCCGGTTAATGCGTCATTTCTGTTGCCGGAAAGGATAACCGGAAGGTTGAGTTCCCTGCATATATTGCATATTTTTTCAGCAGGCAGCCTTTTGGTCGTGTGGATGCCGCCAATGGCAAAAAGAATATACCCGTTATGGAAAGGCTGGGGCAGATCTGAAATACTCACCTCATCTTCAGGGGGGATAAAAAAGTCCAGTCCCTTCCCGTCATTAATTACGTCAAAAAGGCTAAGTGTATCGATATACCTGTCCACTACATGGATGTTGGGCATGATATTTTTTTTGAAATTTACAAACAGCCATTTTTCAAAGTTGAGCTTTTTGAAAGAGAATGGTATGGCAGCAAGGCGTGATTTTATCCAGGCCGACCTCAGATTGTTCTGAAGGTCGATTACATAGTGAAACTCCTCTTTTTTGAGCATGCGAATCGTCCCGACAGGATCCTTATACACATATATCCTGTCAATATAAGGGTTTGCTTTAAGCAACGGAACAAACTGTTCTTTTGTCAGAAAGCTTATTTCTGCACCGTCTACCTGTTGTTTAAGGCACCTGATAACAGGTGATGTAAGAACAATATCACCTATTGAGCTGAACCTGATGATCAGAAACTTAACTGGCATCTGGAGGGGGTTTTCTATGTGCTTTTCAGGTTTCAGAGTGTTGTCGGGCATATTTGTTTTTCAGGTTGTTAAAAAAAAGAAGCAGTGCCAGCCAGTACTCGTCACTGCATTCTTCCGATTCCCACAGGGCTCTTGCTCCATGTGCACCGCTGCATCCGGAAGGAGAAAACAGTGTTTTATGCTTCTCATCAATACCTGAACTCAATTCGGACGTATAGGGTCGTTCACGTGCTGTTGCAGCAATAAATACCGGCTTTTCCAGTCCTGTCACCTTTTCCCGGACCATGGACCCTGTACCGAAAAATTCTCCCGGACTGAATGCTATTACAGCCCCTGCACGGGGGCTTTTTTTTGCTACCATCAGGACAAGAGAGGCTGAGTAGGAACTTCCCAAAAGAATTACCGGGGTTTCATTTTGGATTTCAGCCCATTTAAGAGCTGCCACCACATCGGCAAGCGCATCCTGCATATCGTCTCTGAAGTTGCCCTCCCTTGCCGCGCGAGCTGTTTCATTATAAATAAAGTTGGCCTCTCTGCCATGTCGCAAGTCCACTGCAAGACCGTTGTATCCGAGCATATTGAATCTGGGTGCAATCTCCCTGAACTCGCCCCGGCTTGACCCCGAATGATGAAACATCAGTATCCAGGGCAGGGTATCATTTAAAAAATATTTGTCAGCTGTAATCTGCAACCCGTCGCCGGCTTCCAGAGTAAGTTTCTCCTGTCCGGTCAGCGCCGGAATTAATAAAAATAGAAGCGAGGAAGCAAGAATATCTGCAATCTTCACAATTCAGCTATTGAAACTTTTTCCGACAACACCATGATCCTGTTCTGTTTTGCCTCAATCATGCCACCGGTAATAACAAAAAGCATATCATCTCCGGTTGCTGTACTCAGGCTCAGATGGCCGCTCTCAAGGGTAGAGATTATCGGGGCATGGTTTAAAAGGATAGTGAATGGACCCCGGGACCCCGGAACCGTAACAGATTTGATTCTGCCGGAAAATACCGTTTTATCAGGTGTAAGTATTTCAAGATGCATGACCCGGTGATTTATTTTTTTGCTTCTGCAAGCAACCGGTTACCCTTTTCAATGGCTTCCTCAATGGTTCCCACCATATTGAAGGATGCTTCGGGGTATTCATCAACCCTTCCTTCCATAATCATGTTGAAGCCCTTTATATTATCCTCTATTGATACAAGCGATCCCGGAAGCCCGGTGAACTGCTCTGCCACATGAAAGGGCTGTGACAGGAACCGCTGTATTCTCCTTGCACGGTGAACAACCAGCTTGTCCTCTTCTGAAAGCTCATCCATCCCTAAGATGGCAATAATATCCTGGAGCTCCTTGTAACGTTGAAGCAGCTCTTTAACACGCTGGGCCGTCCTGTAGTGCTCCTCTCCGACAATTTCCGGGGTCAGGATCCTGGATGTTGAATCCAGTGGGTCCACTGCCGGATAGATACCAAGTTCGGATATCTTCCTGCTCAGTACCGTAGTGGCATCCAGGTGAGCGAATGTTGTTGCCGGAGCCGGGTCGGTAAGGTCGTCTGCCGGAACATAGATTGCCTGAACTGATGTAATTGATCCTCTTTTGGTAGAGGTAATCCTTTCCTGCATCATTCCCATCTCTGTTGCGAGGGTAGGCTGATAACCTACAGCTGAGGGCATGCGCCCCAGCAATGCTGATACCTCGGAACCAGCTTGTGTAAAACGGAAAATATTGTCGACGAAAAAGAGAATGTCCCTTCCTTTACCTGCATCATCGCCGTCGCGGAAAGATTCGGCCACCGAAAGTCCCGAGAGTGCAACTGTTGCTCTTGCGCCGGGAGGCTCATTCATCTGTCCGAATACCAGTGTTGCCTGTGATTTCGCAAGTTCATCAATATCAACCTTGCTCAGGTCCCAACTCCCCTCTTCCATGCTCTTGATAAAATCTTTTCCGTACCTGATGACACCCGTTTCTATCATCTCCCTCAAAAGATCGTTTCCTTCGCGTGTCCTTTCCCCTACACCGGCAAACACCGACAATCCGGAATATTTTTTGGCAATATTGTTGATCAGCTCCATTATTATTACTGTCTTTCCTACACCGGCGCCTCCAAAAAGGCCGATTTTGCCCCCTTTGGAATAAGGTTCAAGCAGGTCTATAACCTTTATCCCTGTGAAAAGTACCTCGGTTTCGGTAGACAAATCCTCGAAGGCTGGTGGTTTTTTATGAACCGGGTATCCGTTTTCCTGGTCTACCTCCTTCATTCCGTCAATAGCTGCTCCTACAACATTCAGCAGCCTCCCCCTTATTTGTTCGCCAATGGGCATTGTGATAGGCCTGTCCAGGTTAAGCACCTTCATTCCTCTTCTAAGGCCGTCAGTCGAATCCATCGCAATGGCCCTTATGGTATTCTCGCCTATATGTTGCTGGCACTCAACTATGAGGACCTGATCATCGTCGCGGGTTATCTGGAGTGCATCATGTATGTTTGGCAGCTTGGCTCCCCTGGCCCCGAAACTTATGTCCACCACCGGCCCTATCACCTGGATTATTTCCCCTGTATTGTCAGGCATATTATTAAAAATTTGTTGAAAGTAACAAGTATTGATATTTTAAAAAAACGAACTTAACGGTTTTTTTGAAAAAAATTCACCCTGAGGTTTCTGTTTAACAAAATAATGATGTTATAATAACCGCAGAAATATCGGCTTGCCGGGCTGTTCCCTGGTTTTGACTATACGAATTACCTTGCCTTGAGGTTACATATTACCTGAAGCAGCTGTAATCAGGATTTCCGGGAGGCAACCTTTTCTATCAAACCAATGAGCTCCTCTATTCTTTCCGGGTTTCCTCCTGCTTTATTGAGAACTTCGACGGCTGATTTAAAATGATATGAGGTTCTTTTCCTTACATCCTTTTCAACACCCAGGGAGTCAAAGATGCGCTTCATGTCCTGCACCTTTTTGGTGGTGTCATTTTCCTGTTCCATAATCGAAAATATTTCTGACTCAATCTCAGGGCCTGCCAACTCCAGCGCCCTTATAAGCAGGATGGTCTTTTTGTTCATAATTATATCCCCACCCGGCTTTTTCCCAAAATCTTCCATGTTGCCATAGAGGTCGAGGAGGTCATCCTGCAGCTGGAAAGCCAGTCCCAGGTTTAATCCCGCGCTGTACATCATTTCGCCCTGCCGGTCAGCAGCTCCTCCTGCCAGGGCTCCTATTTGCATTGCGGCGGCTATCAGGACCGATGTTTTCAGTTTTATCATTTTCATATAGGCCTTTTCGTCAACTGCGGCTGTTTTTTCGAAGTTCATGTCCATTTGCTGTCCTTCACAAATCTCAATTGCCGTTTTGTTAAAAATACCGAGAAGGTTTTTCAGTATATCGTTGCGCGATGAGGAGATAAGTTCAAATGACAACACCACCATTGCATCACCTGATAGGATTGCGGTGTTCTCATCCCATTTTTTGTGTACCGTAAGCTTGCCCCTCCTCATATCGGCCCGGTCCATTATATCATCGTGCAGCAGGGTGAAGTTATGAAACAGTTCTATTGCAAGTGCCGGGCCCAGACAGTCGGTTATGTCGTCTGAAAATATCCTGCATGCCATGAGCGCAATTACCGGCCTGATCCTTTTACCGCCGTTTGACAATATATAATCGACCGGCCTGTAAAGTTCAGCGGGTTCTCTTTTATTAAAGCCCATTTTTTCTATTTCCCGGTCTATCGTTTCGCGTAACTCTTTTATAATTTCCATTATTATTAAGTTTATTGCTGAAAAAACTCCTCATGCACGACACCTCTGACATAACTACCAGGCATTTAACAATTAATCTCCCCTAAGGTAATAAAAAATTAATGGTTAGTACTTTATTTTTGAATTCGATAATATTCTTTTAATTTTGGACTGCAATTTAAGGATAAAATGCAGTATACCCTTATTGATTTTCTTGCCCTGCTGGGGTCTCTCGGGTTTTTCCTGTTTGGAATGAAATCTATGAGCGAGGCCCTGCAGAAAGTTGCAGGTGACAAGTTGCGAAGTATTCTGGCAGCAATGACCTCCAGCCGGATAAAAGGCATTTTTACCGGCTTCATGATAACCGCCCTTGTCCAGTCCTCGACCGCCACAACCGTAATGCTCGTTAGTTTTGTCAATGCCGGTCTTATTAATCTCATACAGGCCATAGGTATCGTGATGGGTGCGAACATAGGCACAACGGTTACTGCCTGGCTTATCTCCCTGCTTGGGTTCAAGTTCAGTATCAGCTTCATAAGTCTTCCCCTTATCGGGATAAGCTTTCCGTTTCTGTTTTCCAAAAAGAAGAAGAGGAAGTCTATAGCTGAACTTATTATCGGTTTTGCCATGGTGTTTCTCGGACTTGAATTTCTTAAGGAGTCGCTTCCCAGTATTGACCAGCATCCGGAGATACTGAGTTTTCTCTCTTCATATACGGAAATGGGGATGTGGTCACTACTTCTGTTCCTCTCGATCGGTACAATACTCACCTTCATAATACAAAGCTCAAGCGCGACTATGGCGCTGACGCTGGTAATGTGCAATAACGGATGGATATCTTTTGACATGGCAGCGGCAATGGTGCTCGGTGAAAACATCGGTACCACAATAACTGCCAACATTGCTGCAATGGTTGCCAATGTTTCAGCAAAAAGGACCGCACGTGCTCATTTAATATTCAATCTTATCGGCGTTATCTGGGTTATACTGATTTTCAGTTTTTTTCTCAACCAGATTGACAGGCTGATGGTCAATGCAGGGATGGCCTCTCCTTTTGAATCGGCCATTGGTATTCCCGTTGCTCTCTCCATATTTCATACCGTGTTCAACTTGATGAATACCTTTTTACTGATAGGTTTCGCCCCGGCTATTGCCGGTGTGGTTACAAGGCTGGTTCCACTAAAGGAGGATGATGAGGAGGAGTTCAGGCTGAAGTATATAAATACGGGGATGCTTTCAACAGCAGAGCTTTCACTTTTCCAGGCAAAGAAAGAGATATCACTCTATGCCGTCAGAACCAGGAAAATGATGGGATATGCCAGGTCGCTTTTCAATTCAAAAAAAGAATCGGACATCGAATTCTTTTTTGAGAAAGTTGAAAAATATGAGGAGATAAGCGACAGGATGGAAGTTGAGATCGCCACCTACCTGACTAAGGTATCAGGCGGCCATCTCAGTCCCCAGGGCTCACAGAGGCTCCAGACAATGCTGAAGTTGATTGACAATATTGAGAGCATTGGCGATTCATGTCAGAACGTTGCAAGGGCAATATACCGGAAAAAACAGAAGAAAATTATATTTCCGCAGGCATTACGTGATAATGTCAACAAAATGTTTGACCTGGTTGAAAATGCTCTTAACATCATGATTGAGAACCTTGACGAAGATTACCACAATGTCAGGGTGGACGGTGCGATCGAGATGGAATACAAGATCAACAAGTATCGCAATAAGCTTAAAAAGGAGCATATCAAGAAGCTTAAGGAGAAGGATTACAAATATGACGCCGGGGTTATATATAACGATATCATTTCCCACTGCGAAAGAATGGGCGATCATATTGTAAACGTGACTGAGAGTATCATCGAAAGGTTCGACTGATTTTGGCCCCCCTGGTGCAGGATAACCGCAAAGCATTGCTGCAGGATGGTACAGTGCAGATATGCCTGCTTGTGTGGATGCAGCCCGGGTTACTTCTTCAGTGCCTCTGCGCCTCCCACAATTTCAATTATCTCGTTTGTGATGGAAGACTGTCGTGCTTTGTTATACTGGGTGCGCAACTCCTTGATGAGCTGTTCGGCGTTGTCTGTTGCCTTGTGCATGGAGGTCATTCGTGCACCGTATTCAGAGGCTGCGGATTCAAGCAAAGCTTTGTAGAATTCTGTTTTCAGGACTTTAGGCATAAGCCTTTCCAAAAGAAAGTCGCCTGAAGGTTCAATGATATAGGTATGCCTTGCAAGGTCAATCTCCTCAGGAGTGCAGAAATCCTGGGGAATGCTCAGGGGAAGAAAAACCTCATGAGTAAGTATCTGCACTGCAGCATTCTTGAACGTGTTGTATATCAGCTCTATCCTGTCATAGGTCTCCATAGTGAAGCTGTCCAGCAGTTCCTGTATATATTGGAGCGATTGCTCAAACGATAAATGATCCAAAAGGTAATGCTGCGTGGATGCAACCTTGTAATCTCTTGACTTAAGATAATCCTCGGCTTTTTTCCCTATACAGGTAATGTCAATCATACCCTCCTTAAAAAGTTCGCCGTATTGTTTTGTCGCCACCTCAATCGCCTTTTTGGCAACGTTGATGTTGAATGCGCCGCAAAGACCCCTGTTTGAACCAATAACAACCAGAAGCACCCTTTTCAGTTCACGGTGGGAGTAATAGGGGGTTTCTTTGTTGGGCATACACATCTGGCAGTGCTCAAGTACTTCATGAAGTTTTTTTGCATATGGCCTCATCTGGATAATGGCATCCTGTGCTTTCCTTAGCTTTGCTGCAGAGACCATCTTCATGGCATTGGTGATCTGCCTTGTAGATCCCACAGTGTCGATTCTTGTCCTTATCTCCTTAAGATGTGCCATTTTCAGGATCGTTTCCTTTACGAGGTTTCAGGCTTTTTAATTACAAATCTCTCTAAAACCTCAGCTGCCAGTTGCCCCAGTTTGGTTTCAATTTCAGCATTCCATTCGCCTTCCCGGAGGCTTTCATAAACTTGGGGTGCCGTCGTTTCAATATGCTCAAGAAATTCGGATTCGAAATGACCGATCTTCTCAAGAGGCACCTCGCTAAGGAGCCCCTTTGTGCCGCAGTAGAGGATAGCTGTCTGCATCTCAACCGGCATTGGAGAATATTGTTTTTGCTTCAGTATTTCGACGTTTCTTGATCCCTTGTTCAAAACAGACATGGTAGCAGCATCGAGGTCTGACCCGAATTTTGAGAATGCCTCCAGCTCCCGGAATTGTGCCTGGTCGATCTTCAGGGTCCCGCTTACCTTTTTCATGGGGGTTATCTGTGCCTTACCACCCACCCGGGAAACCGATATGCCGACATTGATTGCCGGGCGCACTCCTGAATTGAACAGGTTGCTGTCAAGGAATATCTGTCCGTCGGTTATCGATATTACATTTGTCGGGATATAAGCAGAAACATCGCCAGCCTGGGTTTCAATGATCGGCAGTGCGGTAAGTGAGCCGCCTCCCTTGACCAGCGGCCTGAGCACTTCGGGAAGGTCATTCATCTGCGCGGCTATCTTATCAGACTGGATGATTTTGGCTGCTCTTTCAAGCAGGCGTGAATGTAGGTAAAATACGTCGCCCGGATAAGCTTCCCTGCCGGGAGGTCTCCGGAGCAAAAGCGATACCTCACGGTATGATACTGCCTGCTTTGAAAGGTCATCATAGATTATAAGTGCATCCCTGCCTGTATCCCTGAAAAACTCACCTATAGCTGCACCTGCGAAAGGAGCAAAGAATTGAATCGCTGCCGGGTCTGAGGCTGTGGCTGAAACTATAACAGTATATTTCAGTGCGCCCTTCTCCTCCAGAACTCTTGCAATCTGTGCCACGGTCGAGCCTTTTTGTCCCACGGCAACATATATGCAATATACAGGCTTTCCCTTATCGCAGTATGATTTCTGGTTTATTATAGTATCTATTGCTATCGCGGTCTTTCCGGTCTGCCTGTCGCCGATAATAAGCTCCCTTTGTCCCCGACCTATTGGAATCATGGAGTCTATTGCCTTAATGCCGGTTTGCAAAGGTTCTGATACCGGCTGCCTGTAAATGACCCCCGGGGCTTTACGCTCGAAGGGGAGCTCGTAAAGCTTGCCTGTTATTCTGCCTTTCCCGTCAATGGGTTCTCCCAGGGTATTGATAACTCGTCCTATCAGGCCCTCTCCAACATTAAGGCTTGCTATCTGTCCTGTTCGGCGGGCTATGTCCCCCTCATTTATAGTTTCTGAACCTCCAAGCAATACGGCTCCTATGTGATCTTCCTCAAGGTTCAGAACGATACCCTTGACACCTGAATCAAATTCTATCAACTCGTTTGACCTAACATTGGAGAGCCCGTACAAACGGGCTATTCCGTCTCCTACCTGGAGCACGGTACCCACCTCCTCCTGGTCAACCTTCACGTTGAAATCCTCAAGCTGTTGCCTGATAATCTCTGATACCTCTGCGGGTTTAAGATTGCTCATATCCTTGATTATTTATTTTGCCCGATCTTTTTTGTTTGTGATTGATCTTGTTTTTTTGCTGTCTTTTCCAGTACCTGCCCTGTAAGTTCTTTCTTTAACCTTTTAAGTTCTGTTGCGATTGATGCATCGTAAAGCATATCATCGGCCTGAAGCATAAAACCTCCTATTAACGACGGCTTTACTCTGGTAACCAGCTCATGCCTAACATTGTTCTTTTTATCAAAACTGAGGCTTACCATCCGTTTCATGGCATCATCCATCTCAACTGCCGTTGTCAGAACCAGTGTTTTTATACCTGCATCAGCTTTGTAAAACTGGATAAAATTTCTGAATATATCAGGAAAATACCTTTCACGTTTATTTGATATGACCAGGTCGATGAACCTCAGGGTTACATCCGAAAGAGCATCTTTAAGATGTTTACTGAAGAGATCCTTCTTCGTCTGCATCTTGATAAGCGGACTTTTTAGATAGGGAGCCACTGCCGGGGTATTTTGAAAAAACTCTGCAAGCATTTGTATCTCCCGGTAGAGCTCTTCCAGGATTCCCTTCTCCTTTCCCAAAAGGAAAAGCGCTTTTCCGTACCTGACAGGGATTTTACTCTGGTCCATCTTAAAAAACGGTCAGTTTAGTTTGAATTCATCCAAAAGGCTTGTCATCAGTTCCTGCTGCACTTCATCGTCATCAATTTTTTTCCTGAGTATCCTCTCGGCTATCTCGACCGAAAGCGATGCGATCTGGATCTTGATCTGGCTCAGTGCGGCGGCTTTTTCCTCCTCGATAAGATCTCTTGCCGAATCGAGAATCTTTTTTGCCTCTTCTTCTGCATGGTTACGTGCTTCAGCAGTTATTTTTTCCCTTAACTCCCTTCCCTGTCTGATAAGCTGGTCACGTTCAACAATGGCATCGGAAATGATCTTATCTGATCTTACCTTAACATTGGCCAGTTCGGTCTTCGCCTCTTCGGCATTCTCCAGCCCCTCCCTGATGTTTTCCTCCCTTTCCTGGAGGGCCTGGACAATGGGTTTCCATGCGAACTTTTTCAGTATCATGAAAACCAGGGCGAATGTAACGAGCATCCAGAAAAAAAGACCGAAATCGGGTGTAATAAGGTCCATCGGATTTGGTTTTTTTAATTTAACTGATTGTGCAACCTCCATGATCGAACCGATTCATGGAGGTGTGCAATTGCAATTCCCGGCTTTGATTTACATAAACAGAACCAGAAGGCAGACCACTATTGCAAAAAAGGCTACACCTTCTATGAGGGCGGCTGCAACAATCAGGTTTGACCGGACATCTCCCGCGGCTTCGGGCTGGCGTGCAATGGCCTCGAGTGCTGTAACGCCAATTTTACTGATGCTGTAGCTTGCTCCCAGCAGGCAGATACTTGCTGCCAGAGCAGCTCCGACTTTCGATATGGCCAATGCCCAGGCTGATTCAAGAATAACAGTCAATTCGATCATGATTTTAAGATTTTAATGATAAAGAATAATTGTTTGTCTGTGTTATTAATTGTTTATTTTTCATTATCTGATTTCATGCTGGTTTAATGTGCATCCTCAACTGCCGCACCTATAAATAGCGAGGTCAGCAGGGTGAATACATATGCCTGGATGAGTGCAACAAGCATTTCAAGGAAAGTGATAAAAATCCCGAATGCTACTGCAAGTACCGTTCCTCCATATGCAAATGCTGCTGATACCTGTGCGAATATAAAGATCAGGCAGAAGAATCCCATAGTTATTATGTGTCCGGCTGTAATATTCGCAAATAGACGTATTGCCAGAACAAAAGGCTTTGTAAATATACCCACCAGCTCTATAACGGGCATTATCGGTATTGGCAGCTTAAGGAATACCGGAACATGCGGAGTATTGAAAATATGTTGCCAGTAATGCTTGTTGCCGCTCAGGTTGATTGCGAGGAAAGATGTCAGCGCCAGTCCGGCAGTCACGGAGATGTTGCCGGTTACATTCGCCCCCATCGGGAATATTGGTACCAGGCCCAGCATATTGTTGATCCATATAAAGAAAAAGAGCGTGAGGGTGTAGGGCAGGAACATTACATACTTTTTTTCACCTATAGCCGGCTTGACAATATCGTCAATAACGAATAGTATGAGCGGTTCAAATAGACTCTGAACCCCTTTCGGAGGTTTCTTCGGATCCCTTTTATACCTTGATCCTATCGTCAGGAATATCCATATCATTATGGCTGCCGCGAAAAACATTCCGAATACGTTTTTTGTGATTGAGAGGTTCAAAGGTGTTGCGGCCTCCTGATCGGTTGTGTGGTCATCAATCGCTACCACTATTTTGCCCTTGTCGGGGCCCTCGTGTTCAATCCTGAAACCCCTGTAGGCGGCATGTCCGTGATCGAATTTATCAGACAGGAAGATGTTAAGACCTTTATCACGGGTATAGAGTATCACCGGAAGAGGAACGCTGTATTGCTTGCCGTTTATATCAAACAGGTGCCAGTCATATGCGTCGGCTATATGGTCAAAAATGAAACTACCCGGGTCAAATTCACCATCTCCGCCCCCGGCTCCTGCTGCGAAAACCGATTGCATTGATATGGCTGCGGTGAGCAGCGCAAAGAGACAAATCCGGAGTTTTATGCCGTAAAGTTTCACGCCTCGAAATAATCTTTGTCAGTTGAAAATAGTAAATGTAGTTATCTTTTACGGCTGTTATTCAAATTAAGTTACTTTTTTTTCAGTTCAGCATTCAGAGTATATATGTCGAAAACTGAATACAATACATAACATGCAAGGAATGTCAGTACAAAAGCAAGGGCGTTTTCGCTGTCATGTACTATGTATATCACAATAATTATCATGTGCAGCATTACTTTGGACCATCTTACCAGGAAGTAGCGCGTATTGAATTTGCCGGCATGTTTGTCGCCGGACTTAAGCAGGATCAGTCTTCCCAAAAGTGACAGGACAAGAAAATATAAAACCAGCAGGTAAAAAACAGGAAGAAAATGGTCTTTCAGTATTGTTGAAAACAGTAACAATCCGATAAGAAGAACAATGACCGAAAAGAGCGTGACAGCAACCAGGTATCTCATTCTTAAAAGCATACTGAGGTATAGTTTAAGAGGCTGTTAGCCAGCTATGAAAATTACTTTCCCCGGCCGACTGGTGTCAACCGGGGTTTTTATTGTGCTCACAGGAATAAATTTACTTCTTTTCCTTTTCCTTGCCGCTTTCGGCCGCTAAGTTCCCGGTGTCGTTCATATTGCAGTTTCCGGTAAATTTTGCCCCGGGTTCGATTGACAGCCTGTTGGTTATTATGTCGCCTGAGATGCTTGAAGAGGGTTTGAGTGACAGCAGTTCTGAAACAATTATTTTGCCCTCCATCTTTCCTGAAATATCAGCGTTTTTGCAGGTCACCTCACCTTTTGCAAGTCCGGTTTCACCTATAACGACTTTCCCCTTGGTGTTTAGGTTTCCATTGAGGGTTCCGTCAATCCTTACATCGCCGTTGCATTTGATATCACCTGTAATATCGGTCCCGGCACCGATAAGGTTTATTACGCCGGTGTCATTGTTATTGCTTTTTGCCATCTTGTTCAGGTTTTATAATTAAAAAATCGGGTTGTTCAAAATCATAAAAACGACAACCTTCCAATAATATCAATTTCCGGGGTTACCGTCATATCCCCATTTCAGATACATTGCCCCCCATGTAAATCCTGCGCCGAATGTAGCCAGGATGATGTTATCTCCCATCCGTAATCTATCTTCCCATTCCCATATGCATAAAGGGAGAGTTGCAGCTGTTGTGTTACCGAATTTTTCTATATTCACCATCACCTTGTTCTTGTCGAGCTTCATGCGCCTTGCCACAGCCTCGATAATTCTCATGTTTGCCTGGTGGGGCACAAGCCATGCAACATCATCGTGAGAGAGTTCATTGCGCTTCATGACCTCCAGCGAAACATCAGCCATTTTCGACACGGCCCATTTGAAAACGCACTGTCCCTCCTGGTATATGTAATGCTCCCTGGCATCAATGGTTTCATAAGACGCGGGTTTGACCGATCCCCCGGCTTTCTGGTGCAGGTGGGGCAGGCCCACGCCGTCCGACTGCAATACGGAATCAATTATGCCGTATTCACCGTTTCCTGGTTCCATAAGAACGGCACCTGCCGCATCGCCAAAGATGGGGCAGGTTGCCCTGTCCTGATAATCGACAATGGACGACATTTTTTCCGCACCAACAACAATAGCTTTTTTAGATTTTCCTGTTTCTATGAACTGTTGAGCCGTCGCAAGGGCATACAGAAACCCGCTGCAGCCGGCATTCAGGTCGTAACTGAATGCGTTTTTAATATCTGCTTTGTGTGAAATGATATTTGCTGTCGCAGGAAACTGGTGGTCAGGTGTTACTGTGGCACAGACCAACAGGTCAACTTCAGTGGGGCTGGTGCCCGTTTTTTCAAGGAGCCTCTTAACTGCCCTGGCACCAAGATGGGAGGATCCCTTTCCTGTCTCTTTGAGAATGCGTCTTTCTTTTATTCCGATTCGTGTCATTATCCATTCATCGGAGGTGTCAACCATTCTGCTGAGCTCCTCATTGGTAAGTATGTATTCCGGAAGTTCTGCCTCTATTGCTGTTATGGTGGCTCTGTTTTTGATCATTATTTGAAAGCTTCTTTCAATTTGTCCATAAGGTTTGCCTCGACAACATCCTTAGTGTGTATCAGCAAATTTTTAATTGCTTTGGCATTTGAAATTCCATGACCGATAATAACAGGCTGGTTAATTCCAAGTACAGGAGTTCCACCATAATTTTCAAAGTTGAACCGTTCAAAGAATTCGTCATTTATCTTCCTTTTCCGGATCAGGGTATATAAGGCTTCTGCCTCTTTAAGGATCACGTTTCCTACAAAGCCGTCACATACTATTACATCTGCTTTCCCTTCATTAAAAATTTCATTCCCCTCAATATTCCCGCCAAAATTATAGTCTTCTGAACCTTTCATCAGTTCATAGGCCGCTTTTGTAATAAGGTTGCCCTTTTCCTCTTCCGATCCCAGGTTAAGAAGGCAGACGCTCGGATTGTTTATCTGAAACACATGCTTGGCATAAAGGGAGCCCAGAATGCCGTACTGGTAAAGCACGTCAGGCCGGCAGTCAGGGTTGATGCCAACATCGAGCAGGGTAGCTGATCCCCCACCTACATTCGGCACCTGCGCTGAAATAGCCGGCCGTATAATACCAGGAATTGATTTAATCATAAACATTGCGCCTACCATCATTGCTCCGGTATTGCCGGTACTGGCGAAAGCATCGATCTGGTGATGTACCAGCATTCCAAAACCGGTAACAATGCTTGATTTTTTCTTTTTCTGAAATGCCTTTGCCGGGTGTTCTCCCATACCGATCACCTCTTCAGTATGGACTATGTCAAATACCGACTTATCGAATTTTTCCCGGTTCAGTATTTCGACAATCTGATTTTCGTCTCCAATGAGAACGATCCGTACATCAGAAGGCAGGATTCCGGCGGCCATTATTGCCCCGTTAACTGTAGCTTCCGGTGCAAAGTCGCCTCCCATGGCATCAATAGCAATCCTCATAATTCACGCAGGTTTACTGGTTAAGAATATGAATAGTGCCGGTTAAACTAATCAGGCCGGCCAGTTCTCGGGCCTATTGCGCTGCCTCTTTCTCAATGGCAAGTTTGCCCCGGTAATGACCGCATTCGCCACATACCCTGTGATACTGCACGGTCGATCCACAGTTTTGGCAGGTCGACATTGTCGGGGCGACAGCTTTGTAATGTGTTCTTCTCTTGTCTCTCCTTGTCTTGGAGGTTTTCCTTTTCGGATGTGCCATCTTACTTATTATTAGTTGGTTAATTGTATTTGTTTGCAATGTTTTTCAATACATCCCATCGCGGATCTGTATTTTGCCGTTCTCCGCTAGCCTTGTGGCTTTTAAGTTTATCAATCATGGTCCGGTTGCATGTGCTGTTTCCCTGTTCATCGTCAATATGCACCTTTCTCAGAGGCAGGCTTAGGCAGATACTCTCGATCATGTAGCCGCCGATATTCAGCTTGTGTTCGTTTTCTTCCAGGTAGATTACATCTGCATCTGAATTTTCTGGCTCCTCTCCGAATTTTACAAAGAGGCTGCTCTGAAAGGCAACCGGAATATTAAATTCATCAAGGCACCTGTCGCATACAACCCTTGTGTAACCTGAAAACTCAAAGAACAGGGAAAGCAGATGGTCCTTCTTTTCCATCTCAACTGAAACGGCAATTTCACCCCCGAGGCAATCGGTATTATCATAGTGCCCGAAAAAGTCATCGTCCAGGTCGAAACCAAAATGATGCATACCTGTTTTCAGACCCTTGAACAGGATATCGTATTGATCAGTAAAAGCCGGCATTATATAAAAAATGTGGTGCAAAAGTATAAATTAATATTTAAATAAAAAAAGGGAAAGCCGAAAAGCACAGGGCTTTATCCAGCCTTGGGGCAGGCCCGGAGCAAAGCATACGTGTACAGTTTTGAGTGGTTCCTTTTAGTCGTTAGTGTTAAGTTCGGCTGCAATGATCTTATCAAGCACATCGACAAAATAATCATCCTTGCCGAGAACCTCTTTTGCGCCGCTGCTGAGGAACTCCTTGCGGGTTTTATCATCCGTTTTCCCCGAAAGGATTATTACCGGAAGTCTGTCATTGATCTCAACAATTTTTCTGAGTGTTTGCATACCGTTCAGGGCTGTATTGTCTTCTTCGTTGAGAACGTAATCGAGGACAACCAGGTCGGGTTTTCTGTGCAGGTTCCTGAGGCATTCCTCTCCTGATGGGAATGATTTTACACGGTAGCCGTTTTTTCCCTGGAAAACATATTCCAGCAGGTTGAGGATTACCCTGTCATCATCAACCATAAAGATAAGTTTGCCTTCCTGCTGCATTTCTGAATGATTTACGGGGAGAAGCTCCGGAAAACATGCTCCGGGGTTACCGGCCATTATCCCCGGTTGCGCCTTAATACATAAATTTAAAGCAAGATAGTAAAATATGGTGAAAATCCAATGTGTCCGTTTTTAATGTTTTTGTATCTTTATAAGTTGTAAACAATATAAATTACATGATCAAAACTGAGAAACTAACAAAGGTATTCAGGACCGACGAAGTTGAAACCACTGCCCTGAATGAAGTAAGCCTTGAAATCAAAAAAGGTGAATTTGTTGCTATAATGGGCCCGTCAGGATGCGGCAAGTCCACACTTCTCAATATTGTTGGCTTGCTTGATAATCCAACGTCAGGAGAACTTTATTTTGACGGCATTGAGGTTGCAGGGTTTACTGAAAGGAAAAGGACTAACCTGCGCAAGTCCAATGTAGGGTTTGTCTTTCAAAGCTTCAACCTGATTGACGAACTGACTGTTTTCGAGAATGTTGAGCTGCCGCTTCTCTACCAGAAGGTTCCTGGTTCTGAAAGGAAAGCTAAGGTTGAGCAGGCGCTGGAGAGAATGCAGATAGCCCACCGGCGGAAGCACTTTCCGCAGCAGTTGTCCGGCGGTCAACAGCAGCGTGTAGCTATATGCCGTGCGGTAGTATCCAATCCGCGTATAATACTTGCCGATGAGCCTACCGGCAATCTTGATTCTGCAAATGGTGAGGAGGTGATGAATCTTCTTCAGCAGCTTAATGAAGGCGGAACGACAATAGTAATGGTTACCCACTCACCATCGGATGCTGAAAAGGCAAACAGGATTGTACATCTGTTTGACGGTCATATAGTAACTGAGAACATAAAGAAGATTCTCTGAATCCGCCCAGAAATACAACCCACCCTGCCAGCTGAAGCTTTTTCCGCCGGGGTGATTGGACATGATAAATACATCTCTCCCTGCCGGCTGAAGCTGCAACAAATTCTTCCGGGAAGCATTCAGTTTAATATGTACTGGTGGCTGCGTTAATTTCAGGCAGGCCCGGTCATACGGTTACCATCAGTAATCATCTTCATCGTCATCATAATCCTCAAGGTCATCATAGAGGTCTTCAAAATCTTCAGGTTTGAAATTGAGATCTTCGTCATCAAGTTCCTCAATCTCGTCCAGAAACTGTGTCCTTTTGGATTTCTGTTTTTTCACAGGGGCAAGCTTACGCTTCTTTTTCCCTCTTAACCCCTCATTGTCTTCACGATATACGTCAGACATTTTTTTTGACTTCATCACCTTAAAAAAGAAAAATGATTTACTTAAGAAATTTGGTGCGTTTACTTTTTAACTGTTTTACAATACAATTTTAGTCAATTTTTTAAAAAAAACAGTATTCATAAATATTTTTTGGCAATTGGCCGGTTTTTTCACATGTGATTTCGAAATCAACCAAAATTCACCAACTTGTAAGTGTATTTTTACTGATGCTTCACCATGAAACAAGTTTCCGGTCACTGCCTGCATTGTTTTATCGGGATAATGACATATTTTTGTCAAGCTGGGGCCGCTGAATTCAGAGGCCCGGCCTTGAAAAGCCCCAAAAAAATCAAACATAAGGATGCCGGTCTTCTCTCTCACCTATTTCTCGCTTTTTCTGATTATCGCAGTAGGGTTCATTATCGGACGCCTAAAGATAAAGGGGATATCTCTGGATATTTCTGCAGTTATATTTGTTGCGCTGCTCTTTGGCCATTTTGGTGTAGTTATTCCCCAGGACTTTCAGGAGATAGGCCTTGTGCTGTTCATTTTTACCATCGGCATCCAGGCAGGGCCCGGTTTCTTCAGCACTTTCCGCAGCGGGGGGAGGTCTCTTGTGGCAGTTGCGCTCATTCTTGTAAGCCTCGCTGCCATTACAACCGTTGGAACCGCCTGGCTTTTCGGCATTGAATTCCATCTGGCGGTCGGGCTCTTCACGGGTGCACTTACAAGTACTCCCGGGCTGGCCGCGGCCATCGATTCCACCGGTTCTTCACTTGCGCCCATTGGCTATGGTATTGCCTATCCCTTCGGAGTCGTTGGCGTTATCATATTTGTGAGGCTTCTTCCGCTACTGTTAAGGGTAAGGGTTAAGGATGCAGAAACTGATATAGACAGGCAGCTTCAAAGAATATACCCCGAGGTGTGCAACCGGCACTTCGTTGTTGAAAACGACAACATAGACGGCAGGACAATCGGAGAGCTGCAGATAAGGAGCATGACCGGCGCAAGCATTTCACGGGTTCTCTCAGGCGGCAAGGCCATGACCCCTTCGCCTGGTACAGTCCTCTACAAAGGTGACCTTGTAAAGGCAGTCGGAAGCCGGGAGGCGCTCGAAAAAATGAGGTTGCTCATTGGCAGCACAACAGACCTGGAGATCCCGCTGGGCGACGGCTACGAGGTGCAGTCAATTCTGGTCACCAACAAGAAGGTTGTAAACAAGTCGATTGGCCAGCTTAACCTGTTTGCCAACTACAACGCCACAATTACACGCATCCGCCGAAGCGGCATTGATATAATCCCCACCGAATCTTCACAGATCCGTTTCGGCGACAAGCTGCTGATTGCCTGCAACAAGGAGAACATGAGGTCTGTTGCCGAGGTTTTTGGCAACCAGGAGAAGAAGCTTTCCGACACCAACATGTTTCCCATTGCAGCCGGGATAGTTCTGGGAATACTTGCCGGACAGATTCGCATAGAATTTTCAGAAAACCTTATTTTCAGTCCCGGTCTTGCCGGAGGAGTGCTGCTTGTGGCCCTGGTTCTGGGTTATATCGGAAAAACAGGCCCTGTTATATGGACAATGTCGGCCATGGCAAACAACCTGCTGAGGCAACTGGGGCTCCTTTTCTTCCTTGCTGCCGTGGGGACTCAGGCCGGGGCTCACCTTGTCGGGACCTTCAGCGATCACGGCATCCATCTTTTCTATGCAGGAATTCTAATCACCATCCTACCGATGGCCATTTCGGCTTTTATCGCCCACCGGTTCTTCCGGGTCAACCTGCTTTCACTGTTCGGCACCATAACCGGCAGCATGACCAGCACTCCAGGGCTTGCGGCCATTGATCCGGTTACCGACAGCAATGCTCCGCAGATTGCCTATGCCACCGTTTACCCGGTAGCTATGGTCCTTCTGATAATTTTCGTGCACCTGCTTGCGGGGTTATAACCCCTTGTTCGTTTTGCACTAAGGCAGCACCTTGCCGGCCTGCGGGGTCTCTTTGGGTGAAGCCCATGCTTTGCCGGCTGAGGCCTTCACTTATCAGGTTCTCGATCTCCCTTGCCACATCTTCGAATTTCAGGAAGGGGAATAGCCTTGGTGCGAGTCCCCTGACAGGCTCATAAAGAAAAGATTCCTCAACCTGCTTTTCAGGCATGAAGTCGTGCCGCTGGTCAAAAGCATCGAGTATAACCAACAACACACTCAGCACAAGTGCCATAGAAAGGATGCTGAAAATACCTCCGAAAAGCCTGTTAAGCAGTCCCAGCGCGATGGCATCAAGGAACCTGCTGAACAGCCATGCAGCGATATTTATGGCTATCACGATAACTATGAAGGTAATCGTAAAAGATACCAGTCCCATATAGGGTGAAGAAACATTAAGGGTCCCGGCCATCCAGTCACCCGTTAGTCCGCTGAACTTCGCGGCTCCAAAAACGCCCAGCACAAGCGCTGCGAATGAGGCAACCATCATCACCAGGCCTTTGGTTAAGCCCCTGTAGGCCGCCCACGCTATAAGAATTATCAATACCGGGTCGATGTAGTTCATAGCTAGAAATAATTACTTATACTGGTCTTTCTGACGGTTCATCACCCTAAATTTCAGCCTCAGGCCGCCGCATAAAGGTAATTATTATCATAATATTATTTCAACCTAAAAAGATGTGTCATTACTGACATTATGCAGCGGCACTTTCTTGTACACTGATTTCGTGTCACACCGTTAAGGGCTCCCTTTTGAACTGATAAACAAGCAGTTTAAAGCGATAAATATTAAATTTGACTCACATGTTTTTGAATCCATTTCAATAATCACTATTTTTGCACCCGGTTTAGGTTAAGCCGTTGTATTTGCCCGGGAAACGAGTACCGGGCAAACCGGCAACCATGTCAGGGCCTCATAGTTCAATGGATAGAATAGCGGTTTCCTAAACCGTAGATCCAGGTTCGATTCCTGGTGAGGCTACTCCAAAAATCACAGACCGCTGCAAATCAAAAGATTGCAGCGGTCTTTTTCGTTTTTGCATGAAATGTGGTAAAAAAAGGCGTCGGGAGAGAGTATCTCCGTTGACTATTCCTG
>SLMM01000098.1 GCA_007133565.1 Bacteroidales bacterium | reverse complement strand
GTTGAAATAATTACGATTCTTTTCAGTAACTTTTTCATTGCATATCATATTTTGTTATAGTTACATATACAGCAAACACTGCCATATTGTTTCAGCCGGGTGGTCTAAATTTGGTAAAAACAAATACCTGCCTGATTGGCCAGAATTTTGCTTCCAACTAATGCGGCGACATGCAACCTGATCTGACTGCATTGTGGCAAAACCGTATTAACCCTGCAAATGATCAGAGGAGGGGACTGAAAATACGGGCAAATGATTCAATGAATTTCCTTTTAAACACTCTTTTATTGTGCTGCTCATAATCTATTTCCATGCAATCGCCAAGATCTTCCAAAAAGGATTCCTTCAGTTCATTGCACAGGCTTTCGTCATAGATAAGGGCATTTATCTCGAAATTGTCGTCAAAGCTCCTGATATCCATATTGGCTGTTCCCACCGATGCAAAAACATCGTCAACCATTATAAGCTTGCTGTGGATAAACCCTTTCTGGTATGAGAACACCCTTATACCCGCTTCCAGAAGCTCCTCCACATACGACATGGTTCCATTGAAGGCAAGAAAGGAATCGGACTTGCCCGGAATAATTATCCTGACATCAATGCCGCTCAACGCAGTAGTTTTCAGGGCTGTCAGTATGCTTTCATTGGGGATGAAGTATGGCACAGCAATATAAATATACTCCTTTGCCGTGCTGATTGCGCTGAAATAGGCCTGCATTATACTGGACCAGTCCGAGTCCGGTCCGCTTGCAGTAATCTGCACCAGCTGCCTGTTCCTGATCCGAGATTTGGGAAAATAGGAGCGCTTGCTGACTATCTTCCCTGAAACAAAGTACCAGTCAATCAGAAATACCACCTGCAGCGAATTTACAGCTTCACCCTCAATTTTCATGTGTGTGTCGCGCCAGAAAGGTATTTCTTCGCTGCCCACTATATACCTGTCGGCTATATTTATACCACCCACAAACCCGACAGTGCCGTCAACAACTATTATTTTCCTGTGGTTTCTGTAATTTATCCGGTTGGCAAGAAAGGGAAATCGCACGGGCATGAATGGATAGAGCTCAACTCCTGCTTCTTCGAGGCTGCCCAAAAATTTTTTGCCAAGCCGCCAGCAGCCGACATCGTCATATATAAGCCTCACAGTAACACCTTCCTTCGCTTTGGATATGAGCAATTCCCTAATCTCATTCCCGATATTGTCGTCATCAATAATGTAATACTCAAGGTGAATATGATCCTTTGCCTTTTTCAGTTCAGATATTATCGACCTGAAGGTCTGGTCGCCGTTATTAAGTATCTGCACCCGGTTGCGGGCTGTAAGCAGGGCCTTGCTGTTGCGAAGCAGCAGGTTAATTATCGGAAGCTTCTCCCTGATCTTTTCATTTTCAATATAATCCTTCTCCTGGAGCTCAATTATCTGGTTATCGCTCAGATTGCGAATCCTTTCAAAATCCTTCAGCCCCTTTCTCGAGAATATCTTCTCCTTACGGTAGTTCTTCCCAACCAAAAAATAAAATATCAATCCCAGGATCGGCAGAACAAAAAGAACCACCACCCAGGAGATTGTTTTAGTGGGGTTACGGTTATCGAGAATTACAGAAATAGCAACAAGGATAGCTGTAGTCAGATAGATCACATTAAGCACGAAAAGAACCGTACTCCAGGTATCCGATATGGAAGAGAGATAATTCATTGACGGCTTTACATTGCATTGGCACAAAATACAGTTGCCCGATCCATAAAAATAAGGCTTTTAACTGACATTTGACTGTTGTGAAACTGTAAATCCTGCTTAAAACTTTCAGTTGAGCTGACCCGGAATGCCATAATGTTTTATCATCAACCCAGACCGGTTCAAAATCAGTGCCAACTTCACAAAAACCCCCTACAAGGCAGGTTTCTCAGCAGGCGGGTAGCTCAGTTCATTCTCACTTCTGGCAATTATTGCAGCAGCAGCACAGTCGCCCGTTACATTAACTACGGTCCGCAGCATATCAAGTGGCCTGTCCAGGGCCAGGATCATGGCAATTCCCTCAACGGGAAGGCCCACCGATGTCAGGATGATGGCCAGCATAACTACTGCTCCTCCCGGCACACCGGGAGTCCCAATGGAGGCCAGAGTGGCTGTAAGAACAAGTGTCAGCTGCTGTGCCATTGTAAGTTCAAAACCAAATGCCTGTGCAATAAAAACTGCTCCCACGGCCTGGTAAAGGCTGGTACCATCCATGTTTATTGTAATACCCACAGGCAACACAAAACTGGAAACAGTTTTTGACACTCCGAGCCCTTTTTCTGAGACATCCATCATTACAGGCAATGATGCAGCACTTGAACTGGTGGAAAAAGCAATCATCTGTGCCGGGATAACGGACTTGTAAAAATCCCTGTAGCCAAGAGGTGTAAAAAACTTAATAACAATTGGGTAAATAAGGAATATTATTACCATGTAACCAATAACAGTTGCAAGAATATACAGGCCCAGGGAGGCAAACAGGTCGAGCGACTCGGCAACATCATCACCGGTGAACTCCACTACAAGTGAACCAAGAAGTGCAAAAACCCCAACAGGTGCAAATTTCATGACAAGATGCACTATCTTCAGGATAATTTCATTCAGTCCGTCAAAAACATCTTTTACAACTTTTACCTTTTCATGAGGGATGAGGGCTACAGACAGCCCGAATATAATGGCGAAGAAGATAATCTGGAGAATATTCCTGTTATCGCTGGCTGCATGTAAAATGTTCTCAGGTACCATCTCAACCAGAAAATCAAGTGGCCCGCCGGTTCTGACCTCCTCTGCCACTGACCGTGACTCGTCAAATGAAACAGCATACTTTTCCTGCATTTCCGCACGCCTGGAGTCGGGAAACGCATGTCCCGGCTTCATAATATTAACTATCAGCAGCCCTACCGTTATTGCCACAACGGTCGAGGCCATGAAAAAACCCAGCGTTTTAAGTCCGATCCGCGAAAGCTTCCCTATATCGGTAAGACTCGCCATACCCTTGACGAGCGACACGAAGATAAGCGGCACGGCTATAAGCCTCAGCATATTCAGGAAAATGGTGCCGAAAGGTTTTACCCAATGCTCATTAAAGACCGACCAGCCGAAGATGACAGCAAGCATGCCCCAGACCAGTCCGGCACCCATACCGGCCAGAATCTTACCCCACAAGGGAAGGTCTTTCCATTTTTTCCACATAAGAGATGGTTTTTAAAGTTATGCCGGACTTCGGGCAGGATTGCCCGGTAGACCCGAACAGCCGCTAAAATACATTTTTTTCATTGTTTTCTTGATAAGTTGTGGATAAGTTGCCTGCCGCGATATCTGCTGTACAAGTAATTCATTTTGATTATTCCCTATATTTATTTCCGGAATTGTTTCATAAATCTTCTGTTATGATTGAACGAAAAAAGATTTCCTTCATTGACGCACTGGTACTGCTTTACGGGTATGCGCGATCCAGGATAGCCGAGCAGGTAAAGGCCGTTGCCTTTATCATTCTTTACCTTGTAGTTTTCCAGACCCTGATCTTAAGGGTGCCGATTGCCAATGCCCTGGGAATTGCCGGCGGAATAGCAATGGTGGTATTCGGACTTGCTTTTTTCCTTGAGGGACTCGTCCTCGGGCTTATGCCACTGGGTGAGCGTGTCGGAGTGAAGCTTCCCACCCGCACCACCATTTATGTGATCGGGCTGTTCGGACTGCTGCTCGGGTTCGGGTCCACCCTTGCCGAACCGGCGATAAGCGCTTTGCGTACGGCAGGTTCCGGGGTGAGGGCATGGGAATCGCCCCTGCTGTATATGCTGCTTGAAAGAAACACCGAACAGCTTGTCCTTTCGATAGGCACAGGGGTGGGTATCGCCGTTTGCCTTGGTATGTTCAGGTTCTACTATAACCTTTCCATAAAACCGTTCATATATGTCCTGATGCCTCTGGTGCTTACATTCTCGGTCATTGTATCATTCAATGACAGCCTGAGGTCCATCATCGGACTTGCATGGGATTCGGGTGCGGTGACCACGGGAGCTGTAACCGTGCCCCTTGTGCTTGCACTCGGCATAGGTGTTTCCAGGGCCTCATCAAAAGGAAAGGGGTCCAGCGGAGAGTTCGGTATTATTCTGCTGGCCTCGCTGTTCCCTATACTTGCCGTTCTCACTCTCGGTACGGCCCTGAGTTTCAAAGCACCTGAAGCCAGCTCCGAAGAGGAGTTCTTCTCGCCCGGCCGCAGGGAACAGGCCCTTTACCTTTTCGACAGCGAGACAGACCTTGCCTCGCATGCATTCACCCACGGTACCGAAACGGGCCGCCGCGCCTACTACCGGTCGGAAAGTGAATATCACCAGGCGCTCGTGTCACTGGCAGATGATCCCGGTTACCGTTATTCCCTTATCGGGGAAATGTCTTTGCCTGACTGGATCATAGAACGGGCATCCGAATATGAACGCAGCTTTCTTGCAGGTGCTGACCTGTCAGGGCAGCGAGGCTCACAGGAAGCTCTTGCACCCGTGCTGAAGGAAGAATCCGTTGGCGGAGTACGGGCTGTCATACCGCTTTCTATCATGCTGATCCTGGTTCTGTTCCTTCTTCGTGAAAGACTTAGGTACAGGGATGAAGTGGCTCTCGGACTGGTTTTCACACTTATAGGCATGACCCTGCTCACTTCAGGAATACGACTCGGACTGGCAACACTTGGGGGTGAAGTAGGCGGACAGCTTCCACGAGCCTTCGCCACCGAAGAGAAGTTTGTAGATAGGGTAATGATAACCGATTTTGATCGGGGTGTTGTATATCCGGTAGTATCGACCGACGGTACAAAGAAATCTTTTTTCGATATGCTCGATAACGGGCAGTTAACACCCGTCGAATTCCATGAAGCCCGTTTTGATGCGTTAACAGGAACCTATGAACATGTAATAACCCGCACACCGCTGTTTGACAGAAGGCTGACAGTCCTCGGTATCATCCTGGTGCTGCTGTTCGCATTCGGACTGGGTTTCGGGGCAACACTTGCCGAACCGGCCCTGAATGCCCTCGGGATGACCGTCGAGAACCTCACAGTTGGCACGATAAAACAGTCCATGATAGTGCGCGTGGTGTCAATCGGTGTGGGAACAGGTATTTTACTGGGACTGGCACGCATATTATTCGATATTCCACTGCTGTGGCTCCTGGTACCCCCATACTTATTGCTTTTACCGCTCACATACTGGAGCGAAGAGGAGTTTACGGCCATAGCGTGGGACAGCGGGGGAGTAACCACCGGTCCTGTTACAGTACCACTGGTACTTGCCATGGGACTGAGCGTAGGCGCCGAGCTTAATGTGGTGGACGGGTTCGGCATTCTTGCAATGGCCTCCGTATTCCCCATCATAACGGTCCTCTCCTACGGTCTTATAATGAAAAGAAGGCAGAATCAGAGTATTGGCCGGCACCGGGATGATGACACAGAGGCAGGGATCGGTATAAGTGAAAACCTTCTTGCCGATAATGCATAGAGGCAATAGCAACAGATTTTAACCATAACTGAATGATAAAATAAATGCAGATGCAGGATATAAAGCAGAAAAAAGCAAAAGTGTCATCCCCCTCAAGGGAGGTGTGGAGAACACAAATGGCTAAAGGCATCTACACCCCGCACAGGGTAAGCAGGATAACCTGTGTGATCAACCATCTCCTGAAAGATAAGATATCGGACTTTCTGAGGGATCTGGGAGTGATTGCATACATTGAGCACGGCCGGTCGGTGAGGGAATTTCTTAAGCCACAGCCATTCGGGCTTCCGGGCAATGTGGTAAAACTGCAGAACTCCCCCGTCGACATCTTCCGTTTTACCGTGCCGAGGGAGACCTCCCGGCAGGTTGTTGAAAAGATAGTGCAGATAGCCGAACTGAACATCCCCGGAAGGGGAACCGTCTTTTCGCAGGACCTTATGGAGTTCAGCAAGGAACCCTTCTCCATAAATCCCGATGCTCTTTCCCCAGGGGAAAATGAAGGTGACGTGCCGGGAATCGTTAAAAAACTCTCATATGTGATATGCGTGCTTTCTGTTCCCGGCAGCGGCGAGAATCTTGCAAGAATAGCACTCGACCTGGGTATCTGCGTGCCTCTTATCACATATGCCACGGGTAACGATATAAGGGATCAACTTGGACTGATACGGATAACCATATCGCCCGAAAAAGAGATAGTTCACCTTGTAATGCCCGAACAGGATTCTGAAAGCATTATCAGGCTGCTTATCGAGCAGGCAAGGCTTGACAGGCCCGGGAGGGGTTATATCTACCAGACACCCGTGAGCATGGGACTGATCGATACAAGACTTAAAACCGGCAGGCAGAGGTATGCAGCCAGTATGGAACAGATCATTGCGGCAATAGACTCTCTCAAGGAGAGCACAAGCTGGCGTAAAAGGCTGGACGCAGGAGATAGCGGACAGACCCCGTCAAGTTCACTGCTTCCGCAGGATAACTGCGAGGTATCGGTTATATCAGACGAAGATCGGATTGACAAACTGAGGGAGGCGTGTCTTGAAGTGGGAGCCACGGGGGCTACCACCTCAAATGTCACACCCGAAGTAACCAGCGAGGAAGTCTCATCGGCAATGATACGGAGCGCCATAAGCGTACCCGCAGCATTGACCAACAAAGTTGTGGATGCACTCCTCGAGGTCAGCACTATAAAGGAGGATAACACCGACCGGATACACGTTCTGGATTCTCCGGCGGCCTATGCACACGATGTTTAACCTTCTGGTCCGGCACTTATGCGCACGGTTCTGAATGAAAAGGGTAGTTGCCGGGCTTAAGGGCCCGGAT
>SLMM01000089.1 GCA_007133565.1 Bacteroidales bacterium | reverse complement strand
GGCCACCTTCATGTTGTAGTTGCCGAATAACCAGGATTACTCTATTGCATTCAGTATCATCCCCGCAAGGGTTATGAAGTCCTCATGCTCAATGCCTTTGTAGCCTGAACCAACCGAAGGGTTGGCGGTATGGACTATCACCAGGTTTTTGTCCGGTACAACATAAAGGTACTGCCCCCCCTCTCCCATGCCGAAGAAGGCTTTGTTGTTCTGGTCAATCCACCAGTAATATCCGTAACCCGGAGATTCAGCAAGCTCAGTTGCAACACGGCGGGAAGTAGCTTTTTTGATCCATGCGTCCGAAATAACCTGCGTCCCCTCCCACCATCCGCCCTGGAGGCAGAACTGGCCGATAAGGGCAAGGTCCCTGGGCCTCAGGTGCAGTCCGAGTCCACCGAAATGCAACCCGTCAGTATGCTGTTCCCACACAAAATCGTTTATACCCAGAGGATCAAACAGCATGTGCACCAGCGAGTCGGTAGTTTCCATTTCGAAAGCTGTTTTGGCAACTCCCATCACCAGCTGCGGAGCACCGTGATTGTAATAGAATGTGGTGCCGGGAGGTGTGTTGAAAGGCCTGGTCAGTACAACTCTCATACTGCTGGGGAACCTGTTTGTGTTGAACATGTTGATGGTATGCTCCTCCTGGTCCCACTCCAGTCCGATCCTCATCGTAAGCGCATGCTCCAGGGTCATGTCACGTTTGTTCATGTCGCCGTCAAAAAATCCGGGAATGTACCTGTACAACCTGTGCTCAGTATCAATAATTTCACGATCAGCCGCAAGTCCCGCAAGCAGTGATGTTATGCTTTTGGTCACACCCATAATATTAGCCTTACGATCAATATCATCACTGTTCCTGAAGTATGACTCTGAAACAAGATAGCCATTGCGGACAATCAGCAGGGACCGCGAAGTAATGAAGCTCTCCCCGGAAAACATCATATCATAGATATCCTGCAGCTTACCCGTATCAAAGCCATGATCAGCAGCAGCAGCCACCTTCCATCCGTCGCCTTTTTCCCGGGGCTCATAGTTCAGGGGTATCTTGTAATCACCATCAGGCAGGCACGAAAAAACTAAAAAGGCGAAAACCGGCAATATTGCTGAAATATATTTATAGCTGTGATTTTTCATTTTACCAGACCAATGTATACAAATTTATCCTCAGGAAAATACTGTTTGAAAAATAGATTACGGGCTCCGGATGTGCAAACCTTGCAAAATCGGCCTCATAACCAATACACAGGGACCGTCGCCTCGAACGTGAAAGATCGTAGGTAACTTTCAGGTTTGCAGCCTGCATCCTGTCAACTGTCATAAACCTGATATCTTCATGAATTCTTCTCAGGTATTGCCCGAATCCGGGAAACTGGAATGTATAGTGCCTGTCGGATGGCGTCCTTGATACGGCACCTGCCAGCGGAACGTTCAGGACAGCGATAACCTTCTTGTCCCTGTCAATCTCATAATCAAATCTGTAATGAAAGTCAATACTATATGAAGTGGTCCAGTGTATATGGGCCGGATCCTCGTTGATGAACCTGTAGAGCCGGGATGTGGCAGTGATATTGCCGCCTACATGGGATATACCCAGTTCGGTAGACAGGCCATCCACGGGCACTGTCACCCCGGCCGTAATTTCAGGCTGAATATACAAAGCCTCAAACTCAAGCCTGTTCCACAAATAATCACCACTTGCACCAAAGGACAGGTGACGCCGCAGATAACGGCGGTCTGCCACTGAGAAGATCCTGAAAGTACCACCCGGACCGTTGTACCTGAGCGGCGAAAACTGCCTGTCAGCCAGCTGAAACCATTGCATATTAAAAGAAGCTCCGGCTGACCGGTCAATGGGGGAGCCTATATTCGGCCTGGGCGGACCAAAGTGCGGCTGAGAGGCAGCCTGCTGAAAAACCAGCAATATCAATGACAGGGTGAATAAACACTGCTTCATATGGTATATTTCTCTCTTTTAATGTGGTCTACGAAAATACCGTTTTTTTGTTCCAACAAAACTGAATATTATTACCGTTTCATTATAATTACCCCATGCCGCACATTGAGAAGACCAGGCACCCTTCTTCTTGCCGTAATGATGCCTGCCGGAGAAAAAGTGTGCGATAACGTACAGAGCAGTCACATTAACGTTAAGACCGGGTGACCCGGCCTGCAAGTGGTTTAACATTAAACGTTTATTTTATGACATTTACATCTAATGGTATATTTCTTGTAATAGATTGCTGAAACAGTATAAATTATGTTCAGAAACTTCCTTATTACTGCAATCCGTAACCTGATGCGGCACAAAAGCTTTGCACTGATCAACCTGCTGGGGCTTGCAGTGGGACTAGCAGCAACAATAATCATCTTCCTGTTTATTAACCACGAGCTGTCGTATGACAGGTTTCATGACAATTTCGACCGGATATACCGGGTAAATAACCTGCTCGAGATGTCAGGCGACCATTCCTTAAGGGCTCCGGTAACCGACGGAACGATGCCCCCAATGCTCAGCGATGCCGTTCCCGGAATAGAAGCAGTAACCAGGGTCGACTATACTTCAGTTGAAATAAGAGACGGTGAAAACAGGTTCCGTGGTATCAGCAGGCTGATAGTTGATGAAGATTTTCTCAATATTTTCAGCTTCAGAATAATCGACGGCAATGCCATAAACCCATTATCAGAACCTGGTACGGTAGTAATCACGGCTGAAACTGCCGAACGGATCTTCGGCCGGACCAGTGTGGCCGGTGAAACCATTATTGTTGGCGAAACCGAATATACGATTAATGCCGTAACCGAACACATCCCACCCAACTCACATATCACATTTGACCTGCTCATGTCCTTTTTAGCACTGGACCAGGACCAGGTAACCTTTGTCGAAAGAAGAGGCTTCAGCTTCTATACTTATTTAATGTTGTATGAAGAGGCAGATCATAAAGAAACTCTTTCGGCTGCAGAAAACTACATTGATGAATATTATGACAAGTTCCTTGAAGGCATGGGGATTAAAATTACCCCTTCTTTTCAACCCCTTGGCAGTATTCATCTCCATTCAGAGCACCTGCAGTTTGAGTCGGAACCCCGGGGAAGAATAAGCTGGGTATACATTTTTGCCTTCCTGGCTGGTTTTATACTGCTGATTGCCATAGTCAACCATATTAACCTGGTGACAGCAAGATCGGAGACAAGAAGCAGGGAAATCGGGCTCCGCAAGATAGCGGGAAGCTCAAGAAAGGGCCTGATAATGCAGTTCATCGGAGAATCAATGACCTCAACCCTCCTGGCCCTGGTAATAGCAATAGCCATTGCAGAACTGCTGGTTCAACCTTTCGGCAACCTTATGGGCAGGGATCTGTCGGTAAACTACCTCTCCCCCTCCTTATGGCTCTTTATTTTCGGGGTTGCAGTAATAACAGGTTTTGGCTCGGGTGCCTACCCGGCTTTCTACCTTTCAGGATTCAGTCCCCTCAGGATATTCAACCGCCAGAACCCCGGCAGGCCGGGCAACATGCTGAAGATATTCCTTGTAGTGTTTCAGTTTTCCATTGCCATATTTCTCCTGATATGCCTGCTGATCCTTAACAGCCAGATACGGTATATTCAGGGAAAGCCCCTTGGTTTTGACGGCAGCAATGTATTGATCGTAAGGAATATCACGCCCAGGATAAATCAAAACTACCTTTCTGTAAAGAATGAACTCATGACAAAAAGCACCGTTATTTCTGTTACCGCATCAGAGAGCATACCGGGGCACCAGGGAACTATTCAGAACAGCTGGCCTGCATCGGGAAACCGCGATGAAGCTGTAATGATGTACGAAAACAGGGTGCAGGATAATTATTTCGAAACCTACCGGATACCAATAATTGAAGGAAGGAGCTTTGCTGAAGGGAGAGAGGGTGACAGGACCAGTTATGTTATAAACCAGGCAGCTAAAAAGGCACTGGGACTGGAGGAGGCGGTAGGAACCGATATTTATGTCTGGGAGGACCGTGGAACAATTATCGGGGTTGTGGGTGATTTTCACTTTGAGACGCTGCACGAACCGATAAAACCGATTGTGCATACCAGGTACTCAAATCACATAAGCTTTATCTCAATAAGGATCGGGGCGCATGATATAACCGCTGCCATAGAATCAATTGGTGCGACCTTAGGCCAGTTTGATCCTGATTATGTCTATACCTGGGAATTTCTTGATGACAGACTGCAAAGCAGTTATGATGCTGAGGAACGGACAGGGAGACTGATTAGCATGTCGGCAATCCTTGCTGTAATAGTATCGGTGATGGGACTTTACTCGCTAACTTCTTTCACAATATTGAGAAAAACCAAAGAGATCGGTATCAGGAAAGCGATGGGTTCGTCAGTATCATCCATCCTGCTGATAATGTACAGGGATATGGGACAGTGGGTACTGCTTGCAAATGTAATTGCATGGCCTGCTGCCTGGTTTATGATGGAAAGCTGGCTCGGCAATTTTGCCTACCGTGTTGATCTGGGAATTTGGATGTTCATATCAGGCGGGGCATTAGCATTGCTGGTGGCCATGATAACGATTACAGGGCTTGCTGTGAGGGCTGCATTGACCAACCCCGTTAAAGCGCTCAGGTATGAATGATCATGATTTACCGTTCACCGGTTTGTTGTGTTACCCTGGCATTAAGTCCGAGTCGCTGAATATTCATATCCCTGCCATACCTGACTATTGAAATACCATTATTCTCCAGTCCGCTCTGCCGGCCGGCTTTTCTAAAAAGAAAATCGGCCTGTAGAAGTTCCGTTCTCATAACAGGCAGGCAATCCCTGAAATCAGGTCCGTAAGTCTTCATGGCCTGGAGGAAGTAGAACATAATATCATACCCCTGAAAACCGTAATGAGAGGGCTCAGTATAGAATTTCTCCCTGAACCGGGCAAGGAATCTTGTAACATTCCTGTCGTTATAGTTTATGTAAAAAGGTGATGCAAAATGAAACTCCATGTTGTGAAGATACTCGACCTCTATATTGGCGAATCTCTGCCATTCATTCAGTCCGAATATGGTTATGTCATAGTTACGCGTCAGGATGTTGAGTCTCATCAGTATATTGGATACGAATGCCTGATCGGTGGAAGGCACAATAACGATGTTCTTTCCATCCTTGACCAGCGACTGCTCGATATTAACAGTTGGGTCGGTGTAGATCACCTCCTTAAAGACAAGATTTTCAAATTCGGAGTTATAGGAAAAATGCCTGAAAATATTGTTTTTGAATGCATCAACTGTATTTCTCTCAAAAGGATCGTCCCTGTGTATCAATACAAAATTGGATGATGGAAAATTTGAGATGAATATGGAAGCCTGTTCAAGTTCGGCGGTTGCAGATGGGGTTACCTGGAAGAGATAAGGATTGTCGATCAGGAACTCCCTCCTTGTTGTCAGCGGAGACACTATGTTAACCCTGTTATCCCTTGCCCAGTCAGACACTATTCTCATATTCTCAGGGTATACAGGACCTATAATCAGGTCGCTTCGTCGGAATTCGGGTCTTGTGATTATTTCCCTTACCTTTTCCGTGCTCCTTTCGGTGTCATAAACGTTGAGTACGACCGAAAGTCCGGCACGCACAAGCGAATCAACAGCCATCATTACTCCTTCGTAAAACTCTAGAAAAGGTACAGTGCCATGATACAGCTCATCGACCGACAAAACATATTCGGGATACAGCTCAGCAGCCTCTTCAAGGTCAACCGTATCGGGAAGCTCAACCGGCCAGTTCCTTTCCACGAACAATGGGAGCAGGAGCGATACATTATATGGCCTGTCAAAGCGGGCATAATCAAAACTGATACATTCAGCATCTGCAACCAGTACCGGATCGTAGAGGTCCGGTTGCCAGGGCCTTTCAACAATATCATCTTCAGCAATTTCGTCGATCAGCTTATCAGGAGGATCAGCCGGGTCATGCTCTGCAACATCCTCATCTTCATACCTGGGTATTTTTATATACTCACCATACTTAAGTCCCCAGGCCAGCTTCTCATTGGCATTATACAGGGCGCTTAAAGGAATATCATACATCCGTGAAATGGAGAAGAGTGTTTCGCCCCTTTCAACCTTATGGTGTATGTACCTGTCATCCCGTGTGGGAAAGCCCTCCCTGGGTATGTAAACCTGACGGGCAGGTATCCTTACAACCTGGCTTATCTGCAGATTATCCTCATCAAGCCCGGGGTTATGTTTTTTTATTTCATCAATCCCCACATCGTAGGTTCGGGAAAGGGAAAAAAGTGTCTGTCCCTGCTCAATAGTATGGAGGATAAAATCACCCCGCTGCTCTTCGTGAGCAATATCCTCTTCCTCTGCTTCGGGCCTGAACGGGATCTTGAGAGTCTGGCCAGCCTGAAGATCGGTCACATAGAGGGTAGGGTTCTCAAGTATCAGCTCCTTCTGTGGCACATTGTATACACGGCTTATTGAGTAAAGTGTCTGTCCGGGTTTAACAACGTGAATGTAGTATACTTCCCTGCCGATAACAATCTTGTCATCAGACCTCACAACCTCAACGGGCTCTGTTTGCGCAAAGATCATTGTGTGCAGGAGGAAGAAAAAGAACAAGGAAAACTTTAAACGCATAAGGATATAAATTAGGGTCCGGTGCCTTATCATATATTTTAATTATCCCTCAGTACATACTCATCATATTCCAGCTCAAATCTCAGCTTATGCTTCGATTCTTCAATTGCGAGGGACAGGAAAAGGGCCTTCATTTCCCGGTCAGGTGCTCTTTCGGAAAGATCCATATACAGTTTGAATGCCGCCTTCTCTCTTTTCATGGCAAGTACAAGGGCATCAGCATAGGTCATATTTGGTGAGGGCCTGATACTGACGAGGTAGTCGGCAATCTGCAGATTATTTACCTCTTCAGGTTTCATATCGTAAAGCCCCTTCTCTTTTACTTCGCTGAGCCTGGCTTTGTGACCGATCTCCTCCCTTGCAAATTGTTCAAACACCTGCTTCATGTCAGGTGTGACAGCATTCCTGGCAAGCTGTTTGTAAAAATCTACAGCATCCTGCTCAAGCCCGATAGCGAAATCGAGAATATCTTCAACTGATTCAAACTGCTTCATGGTTAATAATTTCAATTGCAATGATAGCCAATAAAAATGTGATTGTCAAATTCTCTCCTGCCTGTCAAAGGATGCTGAAAATTCCTTGTCAAAGCGCGCGGCAAGGTAATCGCAGCCATGCTTGAACAGCCTGTTGTGATTATCGTTACGTGTTATCCTCAGTTTAAATTCACCGGTATCTCCTGCCAGTGACAGGATCGTGAATATCTCGTTCCTTATATCATCAAGTCCGATGAAGCTCCCTGCCCCAAGAAGCCGTAAAAGAACGGAAAGCTGTTCCCAGTTGGGCATACCGGAGAGCGGATCACGGTACTTTTCATATTGCTGTATGACTTTCCCTGTATTAGTGTATGTACCTCCTGTTTCAAAGGGCAATGATGCCGGCAGAAACAGGTCAGCATATTCTGCCGTTTCACTGATAAAATAATCCTGAACAGCAACAAATCCTGCAGTAGAAAGCCATTTTTCCACCCTGCTCTTATCGGTGGCGCAGCCGAGCGGATCCTCGCCGAAAATAAAGAGGTTCTTCAGTGCACCGGAATCAAGCAGTCCGGCAAGACCTATTTTCCCGCTACCGGGCAGACCATCAATACCCCATATACCTGCTATATGTTCAGATGCTGTTCTGTTGCCGGCAGATGCTGAGCCGGGCAGGATGCCGGGAGCCACCCCCATGTCTAAAAGGCCCTGTGAATTGTTCTTCTCCCTCAGCGAAATCAGACCCATTGACCTCTTTCCCAGTTTTCCCGTGATCATCGCCAAATTCATAAGCTCAAGGCAGGTGTTTGCCGAAAGCTCCTTTTCCTGGAACATAATTATTGCATTCAGCTCCCTGTTTAATTGCATCGCAAATTCCCCGAAACTGCCCATACAGGTAACCCCAGCCAATTCAAGCAGTTCTCCGAAATTTTCGCGGAGCATTTCTTCCCTGTAACTTTCAAAACCCGAGCAGTTATCCCTGATAAAGAGCATGTTCTCCAGCCTTCTTTCAAGGTAGTAATGATTGAGTGCTTTTACGAAATAGTAATAGGAGGCTGTTCTTATTACGGTATCGGACTTATGCTCCATGGGTGATGAGCTGCTGGTGGTTATCAGGTCCACGGGAACATCAGAAACCTTTCTCAGCTTGTTCACCATATACCCGGGAACCGGATTGCCTGTACTTAATTCGGCACCTATAAGGTATATTCTGGATGCCCCCTCAAGCTGATCAAAGGGGACTGAACCTTCTGCCAGGAATTCATAACCCTCACCCCTGTCAAGGTAGTGGAAGCTGCCGACATTACCGGTTCCTGCTCCTGCCCTTGCAAGCTTCTGAATAAGGTATAGCTCCTCGTTGGAAAGCCTTGCTCCACCGAAAAATGCAGTTTCTTCGGGAACAGATCCCCTTATCTTATCAATTATGATCTCAAACGCCTTATCAAAAGAAACAGGGACAAATTTCCCGTTTTCCCTGACCAAGGGAGTGGTTATCCTGTTTCTGTCATTGATATACCTGTATCCGAACTTTCCGTAACGGCATATGTTGCCGTTGCAGTTTACAGTACCCCGGCTGCCCGTTACCCTCAGTACATAACCCGATAGATGATGGATATTCAGTTCACAGCCTACCGAGCAGTAATTGCAAACTGATTTCAATGTTTCCCATTTAACCGGTGCGGGCTTGAAGGGAACATTCTCTGTTATTGCCCCTGTCGGACAGGTCGATATACAAAGTCCGCATGACTCACACCGTGTTTCAGTAAGCAAATCGCCCATTGCAGGTGCAACATAAGTGCTGAACCCCCTCTCCACAAGCCCAAGTGCACTGGCTCCGACCACCTCGTTGCATATGCGGACGCACCTTGCACACAGAATGCACTTATTGTTTTCCAGTTCAATAAAAGGATGGGAAAAATCTGGTTCATGTTCATGAAAAACACCCGGGTACTTTTGCTGCTCAGCCCCGTACTCATCTGACAACTTTTTAAGTTCACAGGTGTATAACTCCGAACATCCGCATTCCATGCATCTGGATGCCTCCCCGGCTGCAACATTCTCACCCTCATACCCCAGCTCAACCTCATCGAAGTTGTTACGTTTTTCGGGCGGCAATACGGGCATCTCCCGGCGGTCATCCTTTTTATAGCGGCCCTCAAACATCCCTGCTGTTAACTCCCTGAAGTTTTCCTTCCTGCTTAAGAACTCTTCCTTTTCAGGTTCTACTGGCTGACCGGTCAGGTACCTGTGGCAGCTTCGGGCAGCAGTCCTGGCCTGAGCGACTGCCTCTATTATGGTTGCGGGCCCTGTTACACCATCACCAGCCGCAAAAACCGAAGGTATGCCTGTCTGCAAAGTACCCGGATCAGCCACTATGTCGCCCCACCGGTTCACCTCAAGCTGCCCCTCTTCTGCATTACTGTTTATGTTGTCAAGAAAATCCACCTCTGTCTTCTGTCCGATTGCGGCAAGGATATAGTCCACCTTAACCTCAAACTCTGATCCGGCAACCGGCACGGGGCGCCTGCGGCCGGATGCATCAGGTTCTCCAAGCTCCATCCTGATACAGGTAACCGACTTAACCGAACCATTTTTGTTTTTATTTACCGATACCGGGTTTGCAAGAAGCATATACTCAACTCCTTCAACCTTCGATTCATGTACCTCTATAGGATTGGCAGGCATCTCCTTTTCGGTTCGCCTGTAAATAACATAAACCTTATCGGCACCGCACCGGAGTGATGTCCTGCAGCAGTCCATCGCCGTATTGCCTCCGCCAATCACTGCAACCCTTTTTCCGCTGAAGTCATAACGCTGTCCGGTCATCTCCATATTACGCAAAAAGTCGATGCCGGAGAATACACCATCTGCTTCCTCCCCCTTGCATCCGATGAGCGTTCCTCTTTGCGATCCTATGGCCAGTATAAGGGCATCATAATTCTTTTTAAGCTCACCATAACTCAGGTCATGGCCAAATTTCCTGTTCAAAAAAATTTCTGCGCCAAGCTCAGTAACCGCATCCACCTCCTTCTGTAAAATATCGTTGGGCAGCCTGTATTCGGGTATCCCGTATCGCAGCCAGCCTCCGGGTAGCGGAGCTGCCTCATAAATATCACACTTATGTCCTTTAAGCTGAAGGAACCATGCAGCAGTAAGCCCACCCGGACCTGCACCTATGACAGCAACCCTCTTACCTGTAGGTTCTTCTATATCCGGAACATAACGATCGGGTGATTCAAGGTCGCGGTCAGATGCAAAACGTTTAAGGTAATCAATGCCAACAGCCGCGCCTTCATCCAAAAAGTTTCGCCTGCAGGCAACCTCACAGGGCCGAACACACACACGGCCACATATCGCAGTAAGTGGATTAACCTGCTTTATAAGAGCCACAGCTTCTGAATAGAGGCCTTTTTCAATAAGCGAAATATACCCCTGCACATCTACTCCTGCGGGGCATGTTTGCATGCAGGGAGCCTTGCAATCGGCAAAATGGTTGCTTAGCATCAGGTCCAGGGCAGCCTTTCTCGCTTTACTTACCTTTTGGCTTTCAGTTTTAATCACCATGCCTTCGGTTATCCTGGTAGAACACGCAGGCTGCAGTCCCCTTCCCCCCTCAAGCTCAACAACGCAAACATAGCAGGATGAGAATGGTACAAGCCTCGGATCGTCGCAAAGTGAAGGGATGCGTATGCCGTTCCGTACTGCAATTTCTAAAATGGTCTCGCCGGGAAAGCCGTTTAATGTTAGTCCGTCTATTACTACATTTATCTTTTCAATCATCTGACCAAGAAAACTGTTTAAAAATATAATTCTGCGGTCATGCCTGATGGCCGTGAAGCTGATCAGGTTACCATTATGGCATCAAACCGGCACTTTAAATAGCATATACCGCATCGTGTGCAAATATCCTGATCTATATAATGAATCTCCTTACGCTCACCTGATATCGCGCTGACCGGACAGTTTCTTGCACATACCGTACAGCCGGTACAGTTGCTTTCATCCACCTCGTATCTAAGCAGTTTTTTGCATGCTTTTGCAGGACATCTCTTCTGGTTTATATGCGCCTCATATTCATCTCTGAAATATCTTATTGTCGTAATTACAGGATTTGGAGCCGTCTGTCCCAGTCCGCACAGCGAACTCTCCTTAATCTGCCCGGCCAGATCTTCAAGAATTGCAATATCCTCCTCCCTGCCTGAACCTTCGGTGATGCGGACAAGGATCTCGAGCATCCTCATTGTACCGATCCTGCAAAATGTACATTTCCCGCATGACTCCCTGGCAGTGAAATCAAGAAAGAACCTCGCAATATCAACCATGCAGGTTGTCTCATCCATTACCACCAGTCCACCCGACCCCATGATGGCTCCGGTGGCATTGACAGATTCATAATCGACCGGAGTATCAGCCAGCCAGGCCGGTATACAACCTCCGGAGGGCCCGCCGAGCTGGACGGCCTTGAACGTCTTGTCGCCGGGGATTCCTCCTCCCAGCCCGAAAACGATATCCTTTATGGTTATGCCCATCGGCACCTCCACAAGTCCACCATGCCTTATCTTGCCCGCGAGGGCAAACACCTTTGTGCCCCTGCTTTTTTCTGTCCCGTACCGGGCATATTCAGCGGCTCCCTGCCTCATTATCCATGGTATATTGGCAAAAGTTTCCACATTGTTGATATTGGTCGGCTTTTTCCACAACCCAGATTCAGCAGGAAACGGGGGCCTTTTGGCAGGCATGCCCCTGTAACCCTCAACCGATGATATAAGAGCCGTCTCCTCTCCGCAGACAAACGCACCGGCACCCTCTTTTACCGATATATCAAAATCTTTCCCAAGGTAATTCCGCTCCCTTGCCTGCCTGATCGCGATATCCAGGCGCTTCAATGCAAGCGGGTATTCTGCCCGGCAATATATAACCCCTGATGTCGCCTCAGTTGCTAGTCCCGCGATGATCATTCCCTCCAGCACCGAATGAGGGTCGCCCTCAAGCAGTGAACGGTCCATAAAAGCCCCCGGGTCACCCTCATCGGCATTGCATATCACATATTTTTCGGTTGATTTGTGGTTGAATGTATATTTCCACTTGAGACCAGTTGGGAAACCTCCTCCGCCCCTGCCACGCAATCCGCTATCAGTAACCTCCCTGATTATTGATCGGGGATCAGTATTTTCATCTATTATTCTTTTAAGTGCCTCATATCCCCCCCTGGCCTCATATTCCATAATATTTTCAGGATCAATCCTGCCGCAGTTTCTCAGCGCTATCTTAACCTGCTGCCTGAAGAACCTGCTATCAGGAGTATCATACAGGTCGGTGCAAACGATGTGCTCCTTCACGGGATTGTTGTTGGCTACATGGCTGTTAAGAAGTTCAACGGCAATATCCTCGTTTATACCCCCGTATAAATACCAGCCTGTTTCATCTACGACTTCAACCAGGGGCTCACGGTAGCACATGCCCGAGCAACTGGTTTTGGAGAGCTTAAAATCAAGATCTTCGGCCTCCTTCAGAGACCTGATTTTTTCATACACCTTACCAGCACCAGCGGCTAAGCCGCAACTGCCCAATCCTACTATTACCCTTGTCTGTCCCATTGTTTTTTCAGGTAACTACATTTTATATAGGCAACTTCTTCTCTTTAATCCTTATGTTCTTAATTACTTTCACAGCTTCCTTGCCCGTCAGCTTGCCGTAGGTTTCATCGCCAATCATCATTACGGGGGCCAGTGAGCAGCAACCAAGGCATGCAACGGATTCGAGCGTAAACATACCATCATCGGTGGTCCCGCCATCAGCTACCTTAAGTGTCTCTTCAAGCGCATCGGTTATGCCTTGTGCATTCTGCACATGACAAGCTGTACCATGGCAAACCCTGATAATATGACGGCCCACCGGAGAGAGTCTGAACTGGGCATAAAATGTTGCAACCCCGTACATATCACTCAGATTTAATCCAAGCTCTTCTGACAACCTCAGAAAGGTCTCCCGAGGCAAATAACCATAAATTTTCTGGGTTTCCTGGAGTACCGGTATCATTATCCCTCTTTTGCCCGAATATTTCCGTATCACTCCGTCGAGCAGACCGGTATCTGTATTTTGGCCGGGTACCAGTTCCTGTCTCTTATTTATTATTCTTTCAACACGCATATGAAACCTTGTAATTTTTACAGGCGTGCCATAAAATCAAGCACATTGCTTTCAATTCTTGCGGGAATGCCTGCTGACTGCGAAGGAACAAACTTCTCACCGGTAATATTCTCAAACAATTCAATATATCTGGCCGAAATCCTTTCAACTATATCCCGGGTCATTTCAGGCATCTTTTGTCCCTCTTTGCCCTGAAACCCGTTCTCGATAAGCCATTCGCGCACGAATTCCTTCGAAAGCTGTTTCTGGGGCTCATCTCTGGCAAGGCGATCCTCATATCCCGACATATAGAAATACCTTGAGGAATCGGGCGTATGTATTTCATCTATAAGGTATATCTGACCATCCTTCTTCCCAAACTCATACTTGGTATCTACGAGGATAAGCCCCTTCTCTGCCGCCATGCGGGTGCCGCGTTCAAAAAGAGCATATGTGTATTCTTCAAGCTTCTCATATTCATCAGCAGGAACCAGTCCCTGCCCTATGATCTCCTCTTTGGATATATCTTCGTCGTGACCCTCCATGGCCTTTGTTGTAGGCGTTATCAGGGGAGCTGGAAATTTCTGGTGCTCTTTCATTCCATCAGGAACCGGAACCCCGCACAAGGTGCGTTTACCTGCCTTGTATTCTCTCCAGGCATGGCCGGTAAGATATCCCCTGATCACCATCTCCACCTTGTAAGGTTCTGCAAAGTGCCCAATCGTAACCATTGGATCGGGTGTAGCTATTTTCCAATTGGGTACTATATCGGCGGTGGCATCAAGGAATCCTGATGCTATCTGATTCAAAACCTGCCCTTTATACGGAATCCCCTCAGGAAGGACAACGTCAAAGGCTGAAATGCGGTCAGTGACTACCATCACAAGATAGTTATCGTCAATGTTGTACACATCCCTTACCTTGCCTACATATAAGTTTTTTTGCTTCGGGAAACTGAACCCGGTCTTTACAACTGCTTCTGCCATAAATAATGTTCATTTAATTACTGTTAAACAAAATATTGTATATTTAAGCCTCAACGATCCCCCTGATCCTCATATGCCTTTACAATCAACTTGACAAGCCTGTGCCTAATAATGTCTCTTTCATCAAACCAGACGATCGACAATCCCTTGATACCCTTGAGAATTTTCAGCGCATATGTGAGCCCGCTCCTGCTTCTGTCAGGCAGGTCAATCTGTGTTATGTCGCCGGTCACAATAAATTTTGCCGATTTTCCCATCCTGGTCAGAAACATTTTCAGCTGATTTGTAGTGGCATTCTGCGCTTCATCCAGTATTACCGCTGCATTGTCGAGTGTCCGCCCCCTCATATAAGCAAGCGGGGCAATCTGCACGGTTCCGTCGGTCAGATAATCCTTGAGCCTGCGAACAGGTATCATATCGTGCAGTGCATCATATAGCGGCTGAAGATAGGGGTCAAGTTTTTCCTTAACATCGCCGGGAAGGAACCCAAGGTGTTCTCCTGCTTCAACCGCAGGCCTGGTAAGGATTATCTTCTTAACTTCCTTATTTTTAAAAGCCTTGACAGCAAGGGCTATTGCAGTATAGGTTTTTCCTGTACCGGCGGGCCCAATTGCAAATACAAGGTCGTTCCTGGCAAATTCTCCTGACAGCAACCGCTGATTAACGGTGCGCGCCGATATCATCTTCCCGTGATTGCCGTAAATCAGCAAACCCTCCGGATCATCGGGTGTTTCAGCGGGCGGCTGCTCTCCGGCAAATATCTGATCAAGGTCGCTTTCAGTCAGCTTATTATACTTCTGCAGATGCTCAATCAGCAGATGCACAAGGTCATCAAACCTTGCAATCTCCTCTTCATCGCCGAATACCCTTATTTCACTGCCCCTGGCAACGACCTTGAGCTTTGGGAAAAACGATACTATCTTGTCAAGAAGTGTGTTGTTCACCCCGTAAAGAAGAGCCGGGTCAACACCCTCCAAATATATTAACTGCTCGATCATCTAATTTGCAAATATTGCTTACTTTTGGGAAATACAAAAATAGTCAGATTTTTTCCATCTGCTTATACCTTTTTCAACTATTGTAAGTACGTAAACAAGCCCCAGGATCGATATGCCCATTGTAACACTCACAACGGACTGGATTCAAGACGATTATTATTCAGGCGCCATAAAAGGCAAACTTTTAACAAGCTGCCCCGGCCTGCAGATAGTTGATATATCGAACAGTATTCCGCCATTTAACACAGCAAGGGCGGCTTTTGTTCTGAAGAACAGCTACCACTGCTTTCCAGACGGAACGGTTCACATCATATGTGTAAACAGCGAGGTTTCAGAGGGAGAATCGCTGGTGGCTGTAAAACACGGCGGCCATTTTTTCATAGGGAACGATAACGGTGTATTCAGCCTGATACTGAAAGATGAACCCGAAGCAATTGTTGAACTGACAGCTGCTGAAGATGTTGCCCAAAGCTTCGGATCACTGGACGTATTCGTAAAAACAGCCAGCCAGTTGGTTACAGGTGTGCCCTTTGAGGAGATAGGCATAAAACGCGAAAAACTGGTAAGGAACATACCGCGGAGAGCAACAATCGATAAAGATGTGATCAACGGCAGCGTGATCTATATAGATTCATACCAGAATGCGATAACAAACATTACAAAAGAACTGTTCGACCGGATCGGCCAGGGCAGGCAGTTTGAGATAGCCCTTCACAGTAACTACTATAAGCTGCAAAGGATCAACACTTCGTATGGTGAAACATCTGTTGGTGAGCTGCTGGTCCTTTTCAACTCACTGGGACTGCTGGAGGTTGCCATTAACAGGGGCAATGCCGCAGAGCTGCTGAGCCTGGGAACAAGTTCAACCATACGTATCAGGTTCTTTGACAAAAAAAACAAATCCTGATATTGCTTGCCACTGATAATCTAATTTTACGGGTTTTGAAAAATAGCGAACTAAACAAAATGGATAAGAGATTGACAGAATTCAAAAGGCTCCTTGATATAATGGATGAACTGAGGGAAAAATGTCCGTGGGACCGGGAACAAACGCTGGAAAGTTTGCGAAACCTTACGGTTGAAGAGGCATATGAGCTGGCAGATGCAATTTCAGGGAATGACCCCGGGGAGATCAAAAGAGAACTTGGCGACCTGTTGCTTCACATAGTATTTTACTCAAAGATCGGATCTGAACTGAACGCATTCGACATAAGTGATGTCATTGAAAGCATCAATGAAAAGCTTATTTACAGACATCCGCACGTTTTTGGCGGTACAGAGGTTGCCGATGCAGACGAGGTGAAAGAAAACTGGGAACACCTTAAGATAAGGGAGACAAACAAAATGGTCCTTTCCGGCGTTCCTGTGGCATTGCCTGCACTGATCAAGGCAAACAGGATACAGGATAAAGTAAAAGGCGTTGGTTTTGACTGGGAGGAGAAGCACCAGATATGGGATAAGGTCATGGAAGAACTGCGCGAACTCAGGGAGGAAATTAACCGGGCCGACAAAAACAAGACAGAGGCCGAGTTCGGCGACCTGTTTTTTTCACTGGTCAATGCTGCACGGCTCTATGGAATAGATCCTGAGACTGCCCTGGAAAAGACCAACCAGAAATTCACCCGCCGCTTCAATTTCCTGGAAAGCCAAACCATGTCCAAAGGTAAATCTCTGAAAGAAATGACACTGGATGAGATGAATGTTATATGGGAAGAGGCAAAGAACCAGGATAATGACTAGAGTAATAGTGGACCGGCACCCTCAAGCCTTTTGCCCAGCGGTGTGTCTGTATATTTTATGAAGTTTTCTACAAATTTTTCAGCCAGCGACCTGGCAGCCTTGTCCCACTCTCCGGTATCTGACCATGCATTCCTGGGATTAAGGAACCTGCTGTCAAGCCCCCTCACCATTTTCGGTATAGCAAGCCTGAAAACCTTTGTCTCCTCAAATTCAGCCTCATCAAGTGAACCGTCAAGAATTGAATCAATTATTGCCCGAGTCGCAGGCAGGTCAATCCTTCTACCTGTACCATACGGACCGCCTATCCACCCGGTATTAACCAGATAGGCGGTAGTCCCGTGCTGATCCATCTTTCGTGCCAGCTCAAAGGCATATTTTGTTGGATGCAGCAACAGAAAGGCCGCCCCGAAGCATGCTGAAAAGGTCGGCTGGGGAGTGGTCACTCCCCTTTCCGTTCCTGCAAGCTTTGCCGTAAACCCGCTCAGGAAATGGTACTGGGTCTGGTCGGGTGTCAGTTTTGCCACCGGGGGCAGAACACCAAAAGCATCGGCAGTGAGGAATATTACTTTCTTTGCGTGACCTGCCCTGGATACCGGCTTTACTATATTGTCAATATGGAATAACGGATATGAAACCCTGGTATTTTCGGTTTTGGATGCATCACTGTAGTCAATCTCTCCTGTATTCTCATCAAAAACAACGTTTTCCAGCAGGGCATCTCTTTTTATGGCATCAAAGATATCGGGCTCCTTTTCCCTGCTCAGGTTTATTGTTTTTGCATAACAACCTCCTTCAAAATTAAAAATCCCGTTTTCATCCCAGCCGTGCTCATCATCACCAACAAGAGCCCTTTTAGGATCGGCCGAAAGGGTGGTTTTGCCGGTACCCGACAAACCGAAAAAGAGGGCGGTATCACCATCTGCCCCTAAATTGGCACTGCAATGCATCGACGCAATGTTTTGGAGAGGCAGATAATAGTTCATCACACTGAAAATACCTTTCTTCATCTCCCCCCCGTACCATGTTCCCAGTATGACAGACATCCTCTCGCCAAGATGGAACGCAGCTATCACTTCCGAATTAAGGCCCTGCTCCTTCCAGTGAGGGTTCACCACCTTCGATGCATTGAACGTTACAAAATCGGGCTCAAAGTCCGCCAGCTCCTCATTGGTCGGCCTTATGAACATATTCTTGACAAAGTGCGCCTGCCAGGCCACCTCCATTATAAACCTCACTTTCAGCCGCGTATCTTCATTTGCACCGCAAAAGCAGTCCATTACATAAAGCTTTTTGCCTGAAAGCTGTTTAACTGCAGTCTGCTTAACACTATCCCATATATGAGGGGTTATGGGCTTGTTGTCATTTCTGGCCCGCGTCCCGGTCCACCATACATTCTTTTCTGATGATGGCTCCCTTACAATATATTTGTCTTTTGGAGACCGGCCGGTAAACTCGCCAGTATCTACAGCCACAGCACCGGTACTGGTCACAAACCCTTTTTCGTAACCGGTAAGCGACGGGTCTGTTTCGTGTTCGAACAATTCTTCCCAGGAAGGGTTATGATATATCTTCTGTACATCAACAATACCGTAGTTGGCCAGGTCGGGTGTATTTACAACAGATTTGTCACTCATTTCCAGTAGTCGATTTGTTAAAAAATACTAAAGTAAGCATATACGTCATAAAAAAAAATGTTACCCAACAGGTGAAAAACATGCATGGCACATATAAAAAAGAGGCTGCACAACCGGCAGCCCCTCTTTAATAAAACTGTAAGATGATAGTATTACCTTAACCTGTCCTTTATCGCAGCCTGTGCTGCTGCAAGTCGTGCAATAGGTACACGGAACGGTGAACAACTCACATAGTCCATGCCAACCCTGTGGCAGAACTCCACTGAGTTTGGCTCACCACCATGCTCGCCGCAGATACCGATCTTCAGGTCCTTCTTGTTTGTACGTCCTCTATGTACACCCATCTCAACAAGCTGACCGACACCTTCCTGATCCAGTATCTGGAAGGGGTCATGCTTTAGAACGCCCGACTTCACGTAAACATCCAGGAACTTGCCTGAGTCGTCACGCGAGTATCCGAAGGCCATCTGGGTAAGGTCGTTGGTTCCGAATGAAAAGAAATCAGCCGATTTGGCAATATCTTCTGCAGTCAGACATGCCCTGGGTATCTCTATCATTGTGCCTACCAGGTATTCTACCCTGTCGCCGTAGTCAATAAACACCTTTTCAGCCGTCTCGCGCACAAGCTCTTCCTGGAGCTTGAATTCCTGTTCTGTACCTATCAGAGGTATCATGATCTCAGGCAGAACTTTCATGCCCTTCTTCTTGAGGTTGAGGGCAGCCTCGATAATGGCCCTTGCCTGCATCTCGGTAATCTCCGGGTAGGTTATACCAAGACGGCAGCCGCGGTGGCCAAGCATCGGATTGAACTCATGAAGTGAATCCACAGCAGCTTTGACCTCATCGGGAGTTATGCCCATCTTGTCGGCCATCTCTTTCTGGCTCTTGTCATCGTGGGGGACAAACTCATGCAGGGGTGGATCAAGCAGGCGGATGGTCACCGGAAGACCCTGCATTGCCTCGAACACACCTTCGAAGTCCTCGCGCTGAATAGGGAGAAGCTTTTCAAGAGCCTTGCGGCGGCCGGCCTCATCACTTGCAAGGATCATCTCACGCATCGCCCAGATACGGTCTCCCTCGAAAAACATATGTTCGGTACGGCAGAGTCCGATACCCTTTGCCCCAAAGTTGCGGGCAACGGTTGCATCCTTGGGTGTGTCGGCATTGGTGCGCACCCTCATCCTGGTATGCTTTTCTGCCAGGTCCATGATTTCGCCAAAATATCCGCTCACTTCGGGATCAATAGTTTTTATCTTTCCCTCGTAAACTTCACCGGTTGTACCGTTAAGCGACATCCACTCTCCTTCTTTGTAGGTTTTTCCGTCAATTGTCACGGTGCGGTCCTTGTAGCTGATCTTAAGTGCACCGGCGCCTGCAACACAGCACTTGCCCATGCCGCGTGCAACAACAGCAGCGTGAGAGGTCATACCACCCCGTGCAGTAAGGATCCCTTTTGCAAGGTTCATCCCCTTAAGGTCCTCCGGTGAGGTCTCAACACGAACAAGCAGCACGTCCTTCCCTTCCTGGCTCCATGTTTCGGCGTCATCGGCAAAGAAAACTATCTGTCCTGTTGAAGCACCTGGTGATGCGGGAAGTCCCTTGGCAAGAACGTTCGCACCTGCAATTGCATTCTTGTCAAATACCGGGTGCAGTAGCTCGTCAAGCTTGTTGGGCTCACAGCGCAGAAGCGCAGTCTTCTCATCGATCCCTCCGTCCTTCAGCATGTCAATTGCTATCTTAACCATCGCAAGTCCGGTACGCTTACCGTTACGCGTCTGCAGCATCCATAGCTTTCCTTCCTGGATGGTGAACTCAAGGTCCTGCATATCCTTGTAATGGTCCTCCAGCTTCTGCTGGTACTCCATCAGCTCTTCAAATATTTCGGGCATAACTTCTTCCAGTGAGGGGTATGTCTCTTTACGCTCCTCTTCTGAAACTTTGGCCAGTACAGCCCAGCGCTTGGAACCCTCAAGTGTAATCTGCCGCGGAGTGCGTGTTCCTGCAACAACATCCTCACCCTGAGCATCTAAAAGATACTCTCCATTGAAAATGTCCTCTCCGGTGGCAGCATCGCGGGTAAAGGCAACACCCGTACCCGAAGTCTGTCCCATATTACCGTAAACCATGGCCTGAACGTTAACTGCAGTACCCCAGTCAGCCGGTATATCATGCATCATCCTGTAGTACTCGGCACGAGGGTTGTTCCAGCTTTCAAAAACGGCTATGATCCCGCCCCAGAGCTGCTCCCAGGGATCAGTCGGGAAGTCCCTGCCGGTGCTCTCTCTTACAAGAACCTTGAAGCGCTTTACCAGCTCCTGGAAATCTTCTGTGGTGAGATCTGAGTCATGTTCAATGCCTTTTGCTTCCTTGATCTCATCAATAACCTCCTCGAAAGGATCCTCCTCATGACCCATATATTTCATTCCCATAACAACATCACCGTACATCATTATGAAGCGGCGGTAGCTGTCCCATACGAAGCGCGGGTTGTTGGTCTTCTTGATCATGCTCTGAACAACCTCGTCATTCAGCCCCAGGTTCAGCACAGTATCCATCATACCGGGCATAGAAGCCCTTGCACCTGAACGGACTGATAGCAGGCAGGGATTCTCAACATCGCCGAACTTGCCGCCCATGATATCCTCTACATATTTCACTGCCGCTTCCACCTCATCCTTAAGCAGCTCGATTATCTTGTCCCTTCCTACATGATTGAACTCGGTACATGCTTCAGTGGTAATGGTAAACCCCGGAGGCACCGGTACCCCGATAAGGTTCATCTCGGCCAGATTGGCCCCCTTGCCGCCCAGCAGATTCTTCATACTGGCATTACCTTCAGCTTTCTTGTCCCCAAAGGTGTAAACATGCTTAATTTTCGTCATTTTTAATTGATTTTAAATAAATTATAAAATAGAAACACTTTGATTTTCGCAAAAATTGACCCAAAAATAAAAAAAAAAAAATAATTCTTCCGGCGAAAGCCCAATATCATATCTTAAATTTCGTAAAAAAATGGTAGGTTTAAGGTTGGTTTCACCCCGGGTTAACCAACCGGTTATATCTTTTTAAATCAAACACCTCAAATAAGTAAACATAAAGTCATTGAATCATGTACAAATCAATTTCAGTCCTGCTTTTAACGCTTATTACCCTTTCGGGGAACAGCACGGCCACCGGATCGGGCCACAGGGAAATAACACTTGACGACATTTACAGGCACGGCACATTCTCGGCCCGCACCGTAAGCGGATTAAGGTCGATGAATGACGGCATCCATTACACCACCATGGAAGGGGGCACCACCATCAAAAAATTCAGCTACAGTACAGGCGAAGAGGTGGAGGTCATATTTTCGACCGAAATGCTGCCTGACAATGAGTTCAGCTCATTCAGCAACTATGAGTTCTGCAATGATGAGAGACTGATACTGTTCACCACAGGAAGGGAGCAGATATACCGCCACTCCTTCAGGGCAGATTTCTTTATATGGAACATTGAGCAGGAGACCGTCACGCCTCTGTCGGCTCTGGGCAAGACCCAGCTTGCAACCTTTTCGCCCGACGGCGGGAAAGTGGCCTTTGTCTTTGAAAACAACCTTTATTTCAAGGATCTGGAGAGCAACCGCGAGGTTCAGGTTACAACCGACGGAAAGGAGAATGAGATCATAAACGGGGCGCCGGACTGGGTGTATGAGGAGGAGTTCAGCTTCAACAGGGCTTTTGCATGGTCGCCCGACAGCCGGAAACTTGC
>SLMM01000115.1 GCA_007133565.1 Bacteroidales bacterium | reverse complement strand
CTCAAAAAAATTCTTGGTTCTTAAATTGTACTCTTCAACCTTTTCAAAGAACTTTACAAAAATATCATAAAAAAACCCTAAAAAAATCCAAAACAAACCCTCCGGATATATTCCTTTTTTTTAGTGACTGCAAAGATAAAAACTATTTTCGGCTTTCCAAAAAAATCGGGTGAAAATTTTCGCCTTCCTTGCAGATGCCTAAAAATGGTTTACTCAATACCACCAGAAGGGAATGCAAAGATAGTGCTTTTTTATTAATCCCGCAATTTATGGTAGCCCATTAACGCATAAATTTATCAACAACTCAGGGCGCAACCAGCACCGATTACTTAAAAAATTACCGCTGCTGCTTCCGTTTGACTGCAGATTGTAATATCTTCGTCATCGAAACAGTAACCACAGTTATGGTAAAAAGCCTGATAATCATACCTACCTACAATGAAATCGAAAATATTAAACGATTAATCAGGTCAATATTTGCCCTCAGCAACGGTTATCATATCCTTGTAGTTGACGACAACTCACCCGACGGCACTGCAGATGAGTCGGAGAAACTATCCATTAGCTATCCCGGCAGGCTGTTCATCATTAAAAGAAAGGGTAAGATGGGCCTGGGCACGGCATATATCACAGGCTTCAAATGGGCCATTGACAGAGATTATGACTATGTATTTGAGATGGACGCCGATTTCTCCCACGATCCTGCATACCTGCCAGCACTCCATGACGCCTGTGCACAAGGCGGCGCCGACCTTGCCATAGGCTCAAGATATGTTTCAGGAGTCAACGTCGTGAACTGGCCACTGGGCAGAATTCTCATGTCATACTTTGCATCGGCCTATGTTCGTCTTGTAACAGGCATGAAAGTAAAAGACACAACAGCAGGCTTCAAGTGTTACAGGTCTGAAGTGCTTAAGTCAGTTGACCTCGACAAGATAACTTTCAAAGGTTATGCCTTCCAGATCGAAATGAAATTCGCAGTCTGGAAACTCGGCTATAAGATTACCGAGGTTCCCATAATTTTTACCGAGCGCCGTCATGGTAGTTCAAAGATGACAGGGGGTATATTCAACGAAGCATTATGGGGGGTAATTATTATGAAATTTAAAAGTTTTTTCAGAAATTACGGCTGTGCCAGGCCGTCTCACAGATAATAAGATGTTTCAATTATTTAATCCGACATGCAGGCACTCCTCATAAAAAATGCAACCATTGTCAGCGACAACAGGACACTTCACGGCCATATCCTTTGCAGAAACGGGCTTATTGAGAAGATATCCCTTGAAGATGTGCCCGCTTTCGCGGAAGATGAAACTCCCCGGATCATTGATGCAGGCAGAAACCTTGTGATCCCGGGCATAATAGACGACCAGGTGCATTTCAGGGAGCCGGGGCTTACACATAAAGCTGACATATCAACAGAATCGGCTGCTGCGGTTGCGGGGGGAATCACCTCTTACATGGAGATGCCAAATACCAACCCGCCGACAACCACCAGTGCTCTCCTTGACGAAAAGATACAGATCGCCTCCCGCAGCTCATATGCAAATTTCTCATTCTACATTGGCGCAACTAATGATAACATTAGTCAGCTTAAGGAAGCCGACCCCGCAACAGTCTGCGGCGTTAAGGTCTTCATGGGCTCATCGACCGGCAATATGCTGGTAGACGACGAGGCTACCCTGAGGGCCATATTTGCCGGAGTTAAAATACCGGTAGCTGTTCACTGCGAAGATGAAAAAACCATACAGGCAAACATCCTGGCTCATAAGAGAAAATACGGGGAAAACCTCCCCATGATAATGCACCCTGCAATAAGGAGTGAAGAGGCATGCTGGCTTTCATCCTCACACGCTGTTGAACTGGCAAGGGAATACGGTACACGCCTCCATGTACTGCATATAAGCACTGCAAGAGAGCTGAAGCTTTTTGAATCCCTTACCTCTTCTGAAAGAAAGAGGATTACCTCCGAAGCCTGTGTGCACCACCTCTGGTTTGATCAGTCAGATTATGCCAGGCTTGGAACCAGGATAAAATGGAACCCTGCGATCAAAAGGCGGGCTGACCGGGAAGCCCTTGTTAAAGCGGTGGATGAAGGAGTTATTGATGTAGTGGCAACCGACCATGCCCCTCATACCCTGGATGAGAAATCGGAATCTTATTTCAGGGCGCCGTCAGGCGCACCAATGGTTCAGCACGCATTGCCTGCAATGCTTGAGTTGGTTAAACAGGGAAAGCTGACCGTTGAAAAGATGGTTAGCCGTATGTGCCATGCCCCTGCAACAATTTTCAATATTGACAGGCGGGGGTTCATCAGAGAAGGGTATTTCGCCGACATGGCCATTGTTGATATGGATTCACAGTGGACAGTCGGGAAGAAAAACATTATATACAAATGCGGCTGGTCTCCAATGGATGGCGTTACCTTCAGCACACGACTCACCCATACCATCGTGAACGGTAATGTGGTATTCGAAAACGGTTCAATCGACCGGCAGGCCAAAGGCAGGCAAATCACATTTAACCGCTAAATTCTATATCAGCCATGGGATATTCAGAACTTATAGAAAAAATTACCAGGGTCCTTGCTCCAACACTTCTCTTCCTGCCCCTGTTATTTATTTCAGCATGCGGGAACGGAATCCCTGAACAACGCCCCCCTCAGGTTGAAAGGACACCTCTTGATGGAGCTGTTATAGCCGATACGGTAATATACGATGTAATTGTGAAAAACCCGAATGCAAGCGACTTGTGGGCTGAACAGAGCCTCAGGAACCTTAACCGGGAGGGACTGGTAGATATTATATTTAATGCAGTATACCGCGGGGAGCTTATACCGTATGACTACTTTACTATGGAGGTTATGTCGGTGCGCGATGTAGCCAGGCTTGAAAGTGATCCTGAATTCAGCAGAGATAACATCGGCATGCTTCAGTTCTCTGAAGAGTGGTATTTTGATGAAGAAAACCTGAGAATGGAGAAACGGGTCAACTCCATTTCACTCGGTTACGAAGTATACGATACAGATGGTAATATAAGGGGGTATAAACCCGCCTTCCTGATAACCCTAAATTGAAAAGAGATGAGCGTTACAGATGAAAAAAGAATTCTGGCAAATGGTCTCAGAGAGGTTGCCGCAAAAATGGTGATAGCCGCAAGAACGGCACCCAAGGCACGCGGTATTGACACCTTCGAGATAAAGATCGCCGAAGGAGATACTATCTCTTCACTGGCCGGAAAAATGAAAGAAACAGCAGCAGAATATGACGTTCCCTTTTTCGAAAGGGATGCCGGTAACATACTTGATTGCCCTGTGGTTGTGCTTATAGGGACCAGGATAAAGTCAATCGGGCTTAAAAAATGCGGTATGTGCGGTTTTTCAGGATGCGATGAAAAAAATGAACATCCTGATATACCCTGCGTGTTTAACACAGGCGACCTTGGCATTGCAGTGGGTTCGGCCGTCTCGGTCTGTACTGATCAAAGGGCCGATAACAGGATCATGTATACAATCGGACAGGCAGCAATGGAAATGGGGTTATTTGATTCCGATATACGGATCGCCTATGGTATCCCGTTGTCTGCCACCTCCAAGAACCCGTTTTTTGACCGGAAATGAACTTGTAAATTATGATTGCCAATGAAGGTGCTCTTTATAGATTCCACCCATCCAATCCTGCCTGAGAGACTGACTGCAGCCGGGATTGACTGTGACTACAGGCCCGAGATCACCCTCAGGCTCCTGCAAAAAACAATTCACCTTTACGACGGAATTGTAATCAGGAGCAGGTTCCCACTTGACAGGAAACTGCTGGAAAATGCAGAAAAGCTCAAGTTCATCGGCAGGGTGGGAAGCGGACTCGAGAATATTGATGTTGATTTTGCCCGGTCGCGAAATATCGTCTGCTTTAATGCGCCTGAAGGACACCGGGATGCAACTGGCGAACATGCAGCAGGCATGCTGCTTGCACTTATTAATAATATATGCAAAGCCAATGATGAGGTAAGAAGAGGGCTATGGTTCAGGGAGGTAAACAGGGGGATTGAAGTTATGGGTAAAACCATAGGAATAATTGGATACGGTAATACAGGAAGGTGTTTTGCAAGGTGCATGTCAGGATTTAATGCAAGGATGCTTGCTTACGACAAGTACCAATTTGATTATTCAGACCAGTACGTGACCGAATCGGTAATGGACGACCTTTTTGAAGAGTGCGACATCCTCAGTCTGCACGTTCCGCTTACTTCTGAAACCATGAATCTGGTCGATGACTCTTTCCTGAAACGTTTCAGGCGAAATATTTTCATTGTAAACGTGTCAAGGGGTAAGATAATCAATACATCTGATCTTGTTGATAATCTCAGGACCGGGAAAGTCAGGGGAGCTGCGCTTGATGTTCTTGAATATGAGAAATCAAGTTTTGAGGAACTTCACCGTAAAAATCTACCTGACCACTACCAGTTTCTTATTGAACACCCCAGGGTGCTGCTGACCCCGCACATTGCAGGCTGGACGCACGAATCGAACAAAAGGCTTGCCGAAGTAATGGCAGCAAAAATAATCTCAAGTTTCGGACGGATTATTTAACAACATACTGAACAGTGTTGCGGCTTCGCTGTTCGACAAGCACTTTGCGTCCCGATAGATGTTTCCCGATGATGGATTCCGTGTAGTGCCTTATGGTTACCAGTTCAAGGTTATCGTTATAGAGAACCCTGAAATCCTCTTTCAGTTCATCAAGCAGCCTGCTTACAAATGGACCGCAGTTGTCCATGCAAATAGTAAAACTGATGGCAGAATGTTGAATTAGATTTACTTTAGTACGGTATCTGAAAAAAACGGCAAATATACGGCTGAGACATTCTTCCACAATAAATGAAAAATCTTTCGGTGTTAGGGATACCAGCATCTGTTTCTTTTTGACGATAAGTACCGGCTTGAGCACTGAAGAAGCAGCATTGCCGTGAATAATGGTACCTGTCCCGCCGGGATCGGCAAAAGACTTTACATAAAGCGGTATATCCTTATTTTGCAACGGTTTGATGGTTTTGGGGTGAATAACCTTTGCTCCGTAAAAGGACAACTCTATTGCTTCATGGAATGAAATCTCATCAAGCTTTTCAGCACCGGGATAATAAAGCGGGTCGGCAGTAAGGATCCCCGGTACATCCTTCCAGACTGTAACACTGCCTGCATCGAGAAGATTTGCTGCTATGGCTGCGGTATAGTCAGACCCTTCCCGGCCAAGGGTAGTTGCAGCGCCGTCAACTGTTCCGCCTATAAACCCCTGTGTAACCAACACCCTGCCCCCAGCCTCCGAAACAACATTCCTGAGCCTCCTGGCCGAAAGGTTAAAATCAACATTTGCCTCCCTGTGGATGTTATCGGTTATCAGCCATTCACGGGCGTCAGCCCAGAAAGAGGGGATCCCTCTTGATTCAAGACATGCACTGACAATCCTGGTCGAAGCCAGCTCGCCAAAACTTACAAGCCGGTCGTAATCATAATCATAATCTCCTGACGGGCTCTCCCTGAGCATGTCCCCAAGTGCAGATGTCCTTATTATGAAATCGTTCATAACAAGGTTGTCGCATGTGCCGAAAAATGACCTTATGATATCTTCATGATACTCCTTTATAGTGCGCAACCGGGTGAATCTTTCATCGCTGCCACGGTACCAGCAGTCAAGAACTTCCTCCAGCGCATTTGTTATCTTGCCGAAAGCCGACACAACCATAACCAGTTCCCCATCTCTCTCCGATACAATGGCTGTAAGATTCTCAATTGCTGATGCAGAGCTTACTGATGCACCGCCAAATTTATAAACCAACATAAATCGAAATATTTCTAAAACCTGATGCAAAGTTATCCAAATCATTATTATTTCACACTGCCAGTATTCATAATGCCACGCCTGGCATAGCCGCCAACCGGTTGAATAACTGCCGCGGGATCAGAAATGTGAGCCTGGAAACATTTCCGTCCAAAATAGTTAATTTTGCAGCCTAAAACCAACCTGAACAGTTTGCGGTGCACGATAATCCTGTAGATATTTACAACTCGCATCCGTGCGTTACGAAACTCATGGAGCTGCTTAGGGGTGATGAGCCGGCCAGGTGCCATCTTCGATTGCTGGCAGGTTCCTCAAATTCAATGGTTGCAGCTGCCGTGATGAGAAAAACACCGGACAGCATTCTTTTTCTGCTTGGCAACAGAGAGGAGGCCGCATATTTTTTCAATGACCTTGAAGCCCTGTGCAAAAAGCAAAAGATCCTGTTTTTTCCTTCTTCATTCAGGCGGTCGCTGGATGCGGGGCGGACAGACCCTGCAGGGATGATACAAAGGACTGAGGTGATTAGTCACCTGTCATCCGGAGGAGGGCCGGTTGCGATAGTTACCTATCCCGGGGCCCTGTTTGAGAAAGTTATTGCCAAAGAGGATCTGATGAGGGTTAGTATTCAGCTTCATCAGGGAGAGACCATCCCGCTCAGTTTCCTGTCAGAGGTTCTGGTTGAATACGGGTTCAGGGAGACGGATTTCGTATATGAACCCGGCGAATTTGCTGTAAGGGGAGGGATTATAGACGTGTTTTCATATTCTGATGACAGGCCTTGCCGCATAGATTTTTTCGGCGATGTGGTTGAATCGATCAGGTACTTCGATATAGAAACACAGATTTCCGAGAAAAAAGTTGACTCTGTAACTATCATACCCGATACAAGAGTTGGCAGTCCCGTACCCGGGAAACCGGGTAAGATGGGATCACTATTTTCATTGCTTGACGAAAGCACCCTGATATGGACAAAAGATACTGAGAGATCCCTTTTCAAAATTGAGGAGTTTTTCAGTTCGGTTGATGCTGACGCCTGTAACGATGGATTTTCAGGCAACTATTTTGAAAAAAAGGATCTTTTTGCCTGCCGGGATGATATAGTTAAGGATATGAAACAGTTTCCGGTTATTGAAACAGGGCAGGAAGCATTTTTTGACGTCCGGCATACAATAGATTTCCGGACCTCTCCGCAACCAGCTTTCAACAAAAATTTCGAATTACTGGCCGAAACACTTGCAGCCAACAGTGAAAAAGGCTACACCAATTACATATTCTCTGAAAACGAAAAACAGTTTGAAAGGTTGAAAGAGATATTTGCCGAAATATATGGCCCGGTTCCTTTTAACCCAGTCCTTTCAGGGCTCTGCCAGGGTTTCTCCGATCACGACCTCCGGATATGCTGTTATACCGACCACCAGATATTTGAACGGTATCACCGGTTCAGGCTGAGAGAGGGATTCAAAAGGAAGGAGTCTGTTGACCTTAAAACACTGAATGATCTTAAGCCGGGCGATTATGTTGTGCATATTGACCATGGTATCGGCAAGTTCGGTGGACTGGAAAAAATTGAGGTTAACGGCAGAATACAGGAAACCTTAAAGCTCGTTTACAAAAACAATGATACACTATATGTCAGCATACATTCCCTGCACAGGATATCCAAATACAAAGGCAAAGAGGGTGAACCGCCCAAAATACACAAGCTTGGCTCTGCAGCATGGCAAAAGGTTAAAGAAAGAACCAAAGGTAAGGTAAAGGATATGGCAAGAGAGCTGATATCTCTCTATGCCAGGAGGAAAATGGAGAAAGGCTTCAGGTTTTCGATCGATTCATACCTGCAAAAGGAACTTGAAGCATCATTTATTTATGAAGACACCCCCGATCAGCTCAAAGCAACCAATATGGTCAAGGACCAGATGGAATCCGGCACGCCCATGGATATGCTTGTATGCGGGGATGTCGGTTTCGGAAAGACTGAGGTCGCAATCAGGGCGGCTTTTAAAGCAGTTGCCGACAGCAAGCAGGTAGCAGTACTTGTTCCCACAACCATCCTCGCCTTGCAGCATTATAACACCTTTACAGACAGGCTCAGGGATTTTCCTTGCACTATTGAGCACCTTAGCCGTTTCAGATCATCAAAAAAGCAAAAAGAGATCATCGGCCGGCTGGCTGAGGGTAAGATAGACATTCTGATCGGCACGCACAGAATAATCAGCAAGGATGTAAAGTTCAGGGATATGGGGCTCCTGATAATAGACGAAGAACAAAAATTTGGGGTGGCAATAAAGGAGAAACTTAAAAATTTGAAACTTAATGTTGACACACTCACCCTTACGGCAACCCCAATTCCACGCACACTTCAGTTCTCCCTCTCAGGAGCCAGGGATCTTGCAATTATCAACACACCCCCACCCAATAGGCACCCTGTCAAAACACGCCTGGAAAGATTTGATACTGAAATAATAAGGGAGGCAATAGAGTATGAAACAGATCGCGGCGGACAGGTATTTTTTATCCATAACAAAGTTCGTAACATTGACGATATTGAGCAAGTCATACGCAAGGCATGTCCCGGACTCCGTACTGTCACAGCTCACGGACAGATGGAGAACAGCAGGCTGGAAAGCATAATGCTGGGGTTTATATCAGGCAAATATGATGTGCTAGTTTCCACAACCATTATTGAATCCGGGCTTGATATCCCAAATGCCAATACCATTATTATCAACAATGCGCATCATTTCGGACTCAGCGACCTGCATCAATTAAGGGGTAGAGTTGGCCGCTCAAATAAAAAAGCATTTTGCTACCTGCTTGTCCCCCCGCCCCAGTCCGTTACCCGCGAAGCAAGACAACGGCTAAAGGCAATCGAAGAGTTCTCTGACCTGGGCAGTGGTTTCAATATTGCGATGCAGGACCTGGATATAAGGGGTGCCGGCAACCTTCTTGGAAGGGAGCAAAGCGGTTTTATTGCCGACATTGGTTTCGAAACATACCATAAAATTCTCGATGAAGCTGTAAGGGAACTGCGTGAAACCGAGTTCAGCAGTGTGTTCAGCAGGCAGGATTCTCAACCTGAAACGGTAGGCAGGTATGTGTCGGACTGCCATATTGACACCGACCTGGAGCTGCTTTTCCCCGATGATTACATTCCCGGCAACAGTGAACGCATCAGACTATACCGGATACTTGACAATACTTCCGATGAGAAGGCTCTTGCCGGCTTTGAGGCTGACCTGACTGACCGGTTCGGGGCCCTTCCCCGACAGACCAGGGAATTGCTGGATGTAGTCAGGCTTAGGCAAAAGGCGATAAGTCTGGGGTTTGAAAAAATCGCACTCAGAAACGGACAGATGGTAATATTCTTCATTCAGAACCAAAATTCTCCCTATTACAAGTCACCACTCTTCTTGGGAATTATTGAATCAATTCAGAAACAAAAACTTTACAAATTAAAGGAGAGCAGGAATAAACTTACACTGACCATCCAAAAGGTTGGTTCGGTTGAGAAAGCACTCAAACATCTTAAGGAGCTTGAACAGCAAATGCACCTTTAAATATTGCTTACCCAAGGCTATGTATCGCCTGTTTTCCTGCCGGCAAGTCTAAGCAAACAGGCATTCTTATACATGCATCAGAATGTAACAAAAAAAAGGAAAGCAGAGTAAAAGCAGTAAAGCTGTAACTATACCGGTAAAACAGATGTTTAACAAATTGGTGATGTTTCTCTGCTTTGCTTTATTGACAGGGGTTGGAGCCCTTCAGGCCCAAAGCAATATTTCCAGACTGGATGATGACCAGATCAGGGCAAACCGTATCAGTTCCATCACTGAGTGGAACCATCCGGTAATTAACAGCAAACCTGCCGAAAACGGGACCATTAGCCTTACAGCCAGATATGACAACGATGGTTTTCAGGTTGAAGAGATCACCTACAATTCGCAGGGCGAAGAATCAAGAAAGGTTACCAGCCGGTTCGACAGTAACGGTAACAGGATTGAATACCTGGTTTATGACAGCCGTAACAACAGGCTGACATATAGCAGGATGACCAGTTTCGACGAAAATGGCAACCGGATTGCCGAATGGGGTTTTGATGGAATAGGTGATTACCGTAATGAATATCGACTGAACAGCGATGGAAGACCGGCAGAGATCCATTATAATGCAGGCGGGAACCTGAAGGAAAAAAGGATATTTGTCTACGACGGAAACAGAACAGCCATATCAGTTATTCTTCCCGGCAGTATAGTAAAAGAAAAAATATACCTGATCAACGACAACAGTGGCAACCTTCTGACTGAATCATATTACGATAACAACGGAAACCTGAAACGCAAAGTTGAATATTCTTATGATGGGGGACTTAAAACGGCCGAGAGGCACTTCCAGGAAGACCAGATGCAGTACAGGAAAATATTTTTTTATGCCCAGAGCATGTTAACAAAAGTCGTCAGAGTGGACCGGCAGGGACGTGAAACTGTTACAAGAAAATACATTTATGACGACCTTGGAAGGGTTATCGAAGAATCATGGTATAATGAAAACTCCGGCAAATACTCCTCCAGGGAATACTCTTATGACAACCTGGGTAATATGCAGAGTGTTGCCACTTATTATGCAACCTACAGCTTCCGGGTACTTTATAAATATGATTACAGTTTTTTCAGGTAGAGTGTCACCTGAGAGTATATCTTACCGACAAGGCAACCTGGTCACCCCACCAGTCATACCGGCCCAGGATGTTAAAGGCCGGTTTCCAGTCAAGGCTGACCGAAAAAGGAAACTCTTCGAATGTATACTCAACACCAGCAATAAGGCTGATTCCTACAAGGCTGGTTACATCAGTATCCCGGTACCTGCCTTCCTGGAAGACACCAACATGTACACCTCCTCCGAAAAACCACTCCAGGTTGTCAACATCAGGGAATGGACGCTGGAATTCATAAAGACCGGTTACTATTAACCCCTGCCATCTTACACTGCTTGAAAGTATTCCCTCAATTGCCCGATCCTCCTGCAAAAAATGCTTTACAGTCAGCCCGTTGAAAAAACCGAGTCTTGCACCGATACCGGTATCGTAAAGTTGGCCGTAGGATGCCGGGGCCGAACCGGCAATCAGGGTAATAACCGCTGCCAATAATAAAAACCGCTTCTTCATGATCATTTTTTTATCGTTAATAATTTTGTGGTTTGCCATTAAACCGCTTCCTTTGACTTCCTGTTCACCTGGTGTCTGAACCTCTTCGCACCTGCCTCAATAGCCGCGGGCTCCGGCAGAAAAGGCAAAAGTATAAAAATTTAAGTATAACTTTATATTTTTGTGGATTCGTTTATCCGGGGTTCCATCGGAATTGAATTATTAGCTTAATTAACCTGCTTTATGCAGATTAACCGGCAATGACAGGATCTTCAACATTTTGACCAGTGATTTAACTATATTGATTTATTTATGAACCTCTGCATTGATATTGGCAACTCGGGAGTGAAGTCTGCCCTGTTCCGGGGTGGGGACATAGCCGTGAGGAGCAGGTGGACCGGTACGGAGGTTGAAGAAATAAATAAAATTAAATCCGGATGGCCTGGAATCCAAAACGTTATTATGTGTTCGGTCAGAGCAGGAACCTGTTCAATTGAAAGACAGCTCAGGGAGAGCTTTCCGTTTGTACTTGTAATGGACAATAACACGGCTGTTCCGGTTAAAAACCTATACCATTCCAGAGAGACACTGGGTAAGGACCGGCTGGCAGCTATTACAGGTGCCCATAATAAATTCCCTGGCAGAAACGTTCTGGTAATTGATGCCGGAACGGCTGTTACAATCGACGTCGTAGATAAAAAGGGAAGATACCTGGGTGGTAACATATCCCCGGGAATAACCATGAGGTTCAAAGCTCTGAACGAATTTACAGACAGGCTCCCGCTGGTTGGCCCGGGTCATGAAACAGGGCTTATAGCCCGAAACACCGAAGATGCTATTGCGTGGGGAGTGATGAATGGAATTCTTTTTGAAATTGAATCTTACATAAGGATAATAGGCAAAAAGTTCAGTGATCCGGTAGTAATTTTTACCGGCGGAGATGCAGGATACTTTGATAAAAAGGTAAAAAGCACCATCTTTGTAGATCCTGACCTGATATTTACAGGGTTAAATACAATATTAAAATACAATGTCAGCAAAAAGTAAATATTTTATACTGGTTTTTTCTGCTTTTATAATTTTCACGGGAGTTCAGGCACAAAACAACTCCTACTCGCCCTATTCACGTTTTGGAATAGGAGACATAGCAAGAGAAGGGTTTGGGCGTAACCAGGGCATGGGGGGAATTGGCTACGGCCTCAGGGAAGCTAATCATATAAATTATATGAACCCGGCAGCAGCAGGCGTGCAGGACACCATGTCATTTATATTCTCAACCGGAGTAGCGGGCAACACCATGCAGCTAAGAGGATCTGAAGGAACACACAATGTAAACAATATAACCCTGAGCCACCTGGCAATAGGGTTTCCTGTTTCGAAATGGTGGAAAACAAATATAGGGCTGGTTCCTTACAGTCAGATGGGCTACAAGATTATTGATGTTGACCTGGCCGAGCAGTCAGAGCATTATTATGAAGGATCCGGTGGCATTAACCAGTTTTTCCTGGGTAATGCAGTCAGGATAACAGACAACCTTTCTGCCGGGGTAAACATTTCCTATATGTTCGGAGCGCTGAACCAATCCAGGGAATTGATCTTTCCTGAATCTGACAGAACTTTTTCTGTCAGAAGCAAATCCAGGGCGATCGTAGGAGATCTCCATTTCCGTTATGGAATGCAATACTCGACCAGGATATTGGAAGACTATCGTTTTACCCTTGGAATGATATACGAAAACAAAACCCCACTGAAAACTGATCAGGACTGGCTAATAATTAATGAGTTAACAACAGCAGCCGGTCAGGCAAGGGATACCGTGCACAATTACGTAGCCGCTGCAAGCCATATTGAGCTTCCTGCCAGGTACGGGGCAGGTTTTACTTTCGGAAGAGATAACAAGTTCCTTGTGGGAGCCGATTACAGTATCCATCAATGGGCTGAAACCAGTTTTCTGGATCAGCAGCAGGATTCGCTGGCGAACAGTGCATCATTCAATATAGGTGCGCAATATACACCCGATTACACTGACTTCAGAAGCATCTGGAGAAGGGTCCACTATCGCCTGGGCTTCCATTACACAGACACCTACCTCAAGCTCAGGGGCCACCAGTTGAAGGACTATGGTATTACAATCGGTATGGGTATACCATATGGCAACACACGTTCAACATTTAACTTTTCTGTTGACATCGGCCGAAGGGGAACAAGAGATTTCAACCTGATCCAGGAAAACTACATAATGTTCAACATCAGCCTTTCGCTTTACGATTTCTGGTTCCACCAGCGAAGGTATGAATAGCGAGTAACAACCCTTGTCAGTCCTGCGGCTGAATGATCCCGGCCCCGGTAAACAGGATAACTCCAGGCCGCAGATTACAGGAAAGAACAAATGAAAACTGAGACATTGAGAGCAACCGGAACAGGTACTATTTGCAATGCGGCAATCAGGGCATTATTTACCGTGTCGGTATGTATTGCAATTCTTTCCTGTGAAAATGATATCGAGGTGATCAAAGCGTTATCCCAGGATACTCTTATGCCCAGCCAGTCGATGATAAATGCCGAAATAAGGTATACCGATTCAGCCAGGCTGCGCCTCAGTATTCAGGCACCTGAAATACACAGGTATTCAACACTTAATAAAGACTATACTGAATTTCCCTCAGGTGTTTTCGCCGAATTTTTTGACAGGGAAGGCAATGTTGAATCACAGCTTGAAAGCAGGTATGCCATATATTACGCCGAAAAGGACCTGTGGGAGGCCAAGGACAGCGTGGTGGTCATCAACCAGGCGGGCGAGATCCTTAATACTGAACAGCTTTTCTGGGATGAAAGGAACAGGACCATCTATTCAGAAAGCTATGTAAGGGTGACACGGCCTAATGAAGTGATAATGGGTGAAGGATTTGAAGCTGATGAGACTTTTACCCGGTGGAAAATCAAAAAGATCCAGGGAACAATTTATATAGATGACGATTAACCTGACCGTATTTATAACTTACAACACTGAGAAAAAACAATATGCAAAGGAGCATTATTCATATACTTGAGCTGGTGTGGCTCAGTCTTGCGGGGCTAAGCCTTTTGGCCGGGATATATAACTGGCATCAGGCAGGCTTTTCAGAGAGCATTATGTTTTTTGTGATCATGTTTGTATCACTTTTAATGTATATTTACAGAAGAAACCTCAGAAAATCCCGCAAAGATTAGTACTTATCCCATGAGTGCATTGGCAGTCATCCTGGTAAGCCTTCTGTTCTCGGCCTTCTTCTCAGGCATGGAGATCGCATTCATATCAGCAAACAAGCTCAGGCTCGAACTTGAAAAGAAACAGGGCACCTTCACATCAAGAGTTACATCTCTCTTTGCAAAAAATCCCGGCCAGTATATCGCCACCATGCTTGTGGGAAACAATATAGCCCTGGTTGTTTATGGAATAACAATGGCAGTTGTGCTTGAGCCACAGATACACCGGTTCATAGCATCAGACTTTACCGTTTTTATAATACAAACCGTCATTGCCACCATTGTGATACTTATCACTGCCGAATTCCTGCCAAAGGCCATATTCAGGCTTAAGCCAAATCTTGTGCTAAATGCATTGTCATTCCCGGTAATGTTCTTTTATATAGTTCTTTATCCGGTAAGTAAAAGCATTATAGGTATTGGCAATTTTTTGATGAAATACATGCTGGGCACAGACGTATCAGAAGATGACAAAAGAAACGTATTTGGAAAGGTGGACCTGGATCATTTTGTCAGGGAGAGCCGGATTGAAATGGAGGAAGAGGATAACCTCAGGAATGATATCAAACTTTTTCAGAACGCGCTGGACTTTTCTACGGTCAAATTGCGCGAGTGCATGGTCCCGAGGCCCGAGATTGCAGCATTCGAAATAAATACGCCTATAGAAGAGGTCAAGCAAAGTTTTATTGAGACTGGTTATGCAAGGATACTCATATACAAGAACACAATCGACAACATCATCGGGTACATAAATTCGAAAGATTTCTTCAAGAACCCCAAAAGCATCAGGTCTATGCTCAATCGCATCATTATAGTACCTGAGACAATGGTAGCTCACAAATTGCTATCCCTCTTTATCAAGGAGAAGAAGAGTGTTGCAGTAGTAGTGGATGAATTCGGTGGAACAGCAGGAATGGTAACCATTGAGGATATAATGGAAGAGATATTCGGCGAGATAGAAGACGAACATGATACCGTAGATCTTGAAGAGAAACAGCTATCCGATAATGAGTTCATTTTCTCGGGAAGGTTTGAGACAGATTACCTCAACGACAAATACAACCTGGGCATCCCAAAGACGGATGACTACGAAACACTTGCTGGATTTATTATCTACCATTATGAAAGCATTCCCAAAACAAACCAGAAACTGGTAATCGCACCCTTTACATTCGAGATCCTTAAAATGAGCAAGACAAGGATTGAACTTGTTAACCTTAAACTGGAAAAAGAAGAAGAAAAAGATTGACAATCCGGGTTATTATTGGGTTGATATGCCAAAAAAGAGAAAATTTCCCGCTGGATATATTGCAAAACTAACGCAATAGTTGTACCTTTGTATTAAAAACAGTTCAGTAACAAATTGTCATGCAATATACTAGAATTGCAAACCGATATACAGGCAACTCTTTGGCACAGGTTTTGATGATTTTTCTGTAGGGAAAAGTACAAATAGTATATGATGTAATAAATAACCAGAAGATTTGTTAATTTTTAATATAGATTTTTATATTTGTCGCAATTTTCCGGAAATTTTAATTCAATAATATAGAACCATGAGAAATTTAATGATCAAAGGTATGGTGGTCCTGCTCCTGGCAATGTCAGGCCAGGCTGATGCCCTGGCACAACCGGGCAGGTTTGGTGAAACACCGGAGGACAGCATCAGGGCACTTAGAAACATCTCTCTCTTTGGCGATCGTTACAGGCAGCAGAATTACGAAGATGCAATGGATTTCTGGAGATTGCTCATTGATGAGTTTCCAAGATCGTCCAGGAACATCTATATCTGGGGAGAGACCATACTCAGCCATATGATCGAAACTGCCGAAACCGAAGAAGTAAGGAACGCATATCTGGATACGGCAATGATGATGTTCGACAAGAGGATGGAGGCTTATGAAGGCTCCAATTTTGGTGATCCGGGCAATGTGCTGGGCAGAAAAGGGTTATTTTATTTCAGGCACAACCGTAATATTAATGAGGCAGGCCAGGGCTATGAGGCACTGACCGAATCGATCAGGCTGTCGGGCAATGACCCTTCACAGGCTGTTATTGCAACCTATATGACGGTAACCGTCGGAAAATATGCTTCCGGATTGGTTGACAGCGAGCATGTAATTGAGACCTATACCTGGCTTACTGAAGTTATTGACAAGGCACTTGAGAAATCACAGAGCGACCAGCTTATCCAGGCACGTGAAATGGTAGAAGGCCTGTTTGCCGACAGCGGTGCGGCAGACTGTGATGCACTGATTGAACTGTTTTCAGACCAGGTATATGCTTCACCTGAGGACGTAGACCTTCTCAACAAGGTCAATGACATGCTAACCAATGCCGGGTGTACTGACTCTGACCTCTATCTTGCAATTTCGGAAAAGCTTTATGTCCTGGATCCAACCCCGCAGTCGGCCATAAGTATCTCGGCCATGTACAGGGCAAGGAACAATGACGAAAAGGTAGTAGAGTACCTCACGGAGGCTGTTGAGATCCAGGACAACCCCGAAGAACGTGCAAACTATTACCTGGAACTTGCAATTATTGCCAACCAGGTCAAGAGAGACAAGCAGCTCTCCCGCCAGTATGCACGCCAGGCGCTTAATGAAAACCCCTCACTGGGTCGTGCACACATCCACATAGGCACATTGTACGCATCTGAAAGTAACTGTTTTGCCGGTGAAGAAGATGCCGAATTCAAAAACAGGACGGTATACTGGGCTGCGGTCGACAGGTTCAATGAGGCTAAAAGGGCAGACCCGTCACTTACAGCAGAAGCCGACAGGTTAATCGAAACCTACCGGATCTATTTCCCTGACAACGAAACAATATTCTTTCACGGCTACCAGGAAGGAGATACCTATACCGTGGGGTGCTGGATAAACGAAACAACCCGGATAAGGGCAAGAAGGTAATAAACCTCATTTTATAAACCTATACCGGGTATTCATAACGGAAAGGGCTGCCGGAAACCGCAGCTCTTTTTATTATACTTTACTTTAAGAATGGTGAATAATAGTAATGCGGCTCTTTTATAACTTTATAAATTATTATCTTCGTAGCTCAAAAAACGAAAAAAAATATAATCTGACACAATCAAATGGCAACACTGGAAAAAATCAGAAATCGTGCGGGAGTGCTGGTGACTGTAGTGATAGGGCTGGCTTTGTTCGCGTTCATACTTGGAGACATCCTGGGTTCGGGCCCGTCACTGTTTACCAACAGGCAATTCGAAATAGCCGAAATAGCGGGAAAATCAATTTCATTTGAGAGATTCCAGCAAAAAGTTGATCAGCTTACAGAGATCTATATGCTAAACACAGGGCAGACTGCACTTGATACGGAAACACATGAGATGATACTTGAAGAAGCATGGCAGTCGCTGCTGAGGGAGATCATAATGGAGGAAGAATACGGGAGACTGGGGCTAGAGGTTAGTTCAGAAGAGCTGTTTGACATGATACAGGGCGCCAATATTCACCCCATTGTACGCCAGCTTTTTACCGATCCCGCAACCGGTACTTTCGACCAGTCGGCGGTCATCCAGTTCCTGAGAACGATGAACCAGGACCCGACCGGACAACAGCGTGCCTACTGGCTTTATGTTGAAAGGGAAATAGTCAGGGAAAGAGCAATGACCAAATACAACAACCTGCTTGGCAAAGGACTGTATGTCACTTCGCTTCAGGCAGACAATGCATGGGAGGAGAACAATAAAAGCGTCGATTTTGAATTTATTGTTCAGCGCTACAATACGGTACACGACAGCCTGGTTAATATAACTACTTCAGATATACGTCGCTATTACCGTCAGAACAGGAGTGACTTCAGGCAAGCAGCATCAAGAGACATAGAATACGTGGCCTTTGACATTACCCCGTCGGAGGAGGATAACCTGCAGGCCCGGGAGTGGATAGAAAGCATGGAGGAGGAGTTCGCTGAAGTTGAAGAGGTAAGGCAGTTTATCAGTCTGAATTCTGATATACCATACGATCAGCGCAACCACAGCTACGAAGATCTGCCAGAAACTATAGCGGATTTTCTTTTTAATGGCAGTCCCGGCGACATATACGGTCCATATTTTGAAGACAACACTTATAAACTTGTACGCCTTACTGAGGTCAATTTCGTTCCTGACTCGGTAAGAGCAAGGCATATACTTATCCAACCCGGGCAGGAGCTGGATTATCAGCAGGCACGCAACAGGGCTGACAGCCTGTTGGAAGTGGCCAGAAGAGGTGAGAATTTCGAGATGATGGCAATGCAATACTCAGACGATATGGGAACCAGATTTGAAGGCGGAAACCTTGGGTGGTTCCCGGAAGGAATGATGGTGCCCGAATTCAATGATGCCGTATTCTCTGCAAGGCAGGGCGAATTCTTTATTGTTGAGACCCAGTTCGGATTTCACATTGTACAGGTAACCGATCGCGCCAGGGAGACGAAAAAAGTCCGTTATGCAACGCTTGCACGTGAGGTAACGCCAAGTTCAGCCACTTACCAGCGAATATTTACAAGGGCAAGCCGTTTTGCCGGACAATACAACACCTACGAAAGATTTCTCGAGGGAGCAGAAGAGGAAGGTCTTTCTATTCGTATGGCAAACAACGTTCTTATTGGTGACAGGGGTGTTCCCGGACTTGAATCGGCCAGGGAACTTGTCAGGTGGGCATATGAAGCACGGGAAAACTCAATCTCACCAATTCTCGAAATTGAAGACAGGTTTATTATTGCTGCACTCACCAAAGTAAGACAGGAAGGATATCAGCCCCTGGAGGAGGTAAGCAGTCAAATCGAATCAATCCTTATCAGAAAGAGAAAAGGCGAGATTATAGCCTCAAGGCTTGAGGAACAAATATCGGAAGTAGATAATTTTGAGGAGCTTGCAACAAACCTTAACACACAGCCAGAGCAGGCGCAAAATATACGTTTTTCATCATTTTCGGTACCCGGAGCCGGCATTGAACCACGGCTTATAGCCACTGCCCTCTACACCGAGCCCGGTATTATCTCATCTCCCGTTAAAGGAGAAAATGGTGTATATGTGCTGAAGGTGACCTCAGTTCATATTCCTGATGAAAGAGATATTGATGCCGAAAGGAGGAATCTGTCGGGTGCCAAAAGGGCAAGGGTGAATTTTGATGCGTTTGAAGCCCTTAAAGAGGAATCCAACGTGAAGGATAACAGACACAAATTCTTCTAGGATATAACTTCTGAAGGTACTTTATGGTGCGGTTAAACTTGTATTAACCGCATTTTTTTTACTTTAGCATCATTAACTGGTATTGGCAAAAACATAATAACCATGCTCAGATCCTCAGATACTGACCTTCTGATAGAGATAGCACTCAAAGAAGATATAGGAAATGAAGGCGACATAACTTCAGATGCAATATTCGAATCAGGAGAATATCTTTTCGGACTTGTGTCGAAAGACAGCGGTATCCTTTGCGGGATAGACATCTTTGCAAGAGTAATGAATAAAGTTGATGAGAATATAAAGGTTGTTCGTTTCTTCAGTGATGGGGAGCCCATCAGTCCGGGCAATCTGATTGCTGAAGTCAGCGGCAATGTTGGGTCCATACTGAAGGCAGAGCGAACAGCCATCAATTTTGTTTCAATGTTGTCGGCAACAGCAACGCAAACAGCCGTTTATGTGCAGGAAGCAGCCGGCAGCGCTGTTATCCTCGATACCCGGAAAACAATACCGGGTTTCAGGGAATTGCAGAAATATGCCGTCAGGTGCGGTGGGGGAAGAAACCACCGGATGGGCCTTTACGATATGGTAATGATAAAGGATAACCATATTGATGCCTCCGGGGGAATTACCAAAGCAGTTAGCATGGTGAGAAAGAAATGGGGAACCAGGTATTTTATTGAGGTAGAAACAAGAAATCTTGAGGAGGTTAAAGAAGCCCTGGAATGTGAAGTTGACAGAATCATGCTTGACAATATGGACAATGCCACGATGAAAGAAGCCGTCAGACTTATTGACGGTAAATGCGAAACAGAAGCATCAGGAAATATGACACCAGAAAGGATTCCGGGTGCAGCATCAACTGGAGTTGGATATATTTCTGCCGGCACAATCACCTCCTCGATAAAAGCTTTTGATTTCAGTCTAAAAGAAAAAAAATGAGACATTATTATGATGCAGTGGTTATCGGATCAGGAATGGCAGGTTTAACCTGTGCCATTTATCTCCGCAAAGCAGGGATAAATGTTCTGGTAATGACAAAAGAAGCAAAAATCAGTGAAACAAATACATATTATGCACAGGGAGGCATAATCGCATCAAAGGATGGTGACTCGGCCGCACTGCTGCAGAATGATCTTCTGAGGGCCGGTACCGGATATAACAACCTTGAAGCTGTAGACTTTTTTGTAAAAGAAGGTCCGCGCCTTGTGTTTGATTTCCTTGTTGACGAGGTTGGCATACAGTTCAGCAAATCAGAGGAAGGTAAGATTGATTATACCGAAGAGGCCGCCCACAGCAAGAGGAGAATTGTTCATTATGAAGATCATACCGGCGATAAGATTGAGGATTCACTCATAGACTACGCAAAAAAAAGAGGGGTTGAATTCCTTGCAGATTATACCGCAATAGACCTTATAACCAATAACCACCACTCAAGGGACCCCCAGGAGGTCTACCGTGAAAGAGAAGTGATGGGAGTGTATGCTCTCAATAACTTAACAGGGGATATCCATACATTCTTCTCCGAAAACATCATCCTGGCCACCGGAGGTACAGGCAACCTCTACTACCACACCACCAACCCGGTTGCTGCAACCGGTGACGGAATAAGCATGGCACACCGTGCCGGAGCCGACATAATCAACGCCGAATTTATACAGTTTCACCCCACCTGCCTGTTTCACAAAGACATAAAAAGATTCCTCATATCGGAATCCCTCAGAGGCGAGGGAGGCAGACTTAAGGACCATGATGGCAGGGAATTTATGAAGGACTACTCCGAGATGGGCGACCTGGCACCCCGGGACGTTGTTTCAAGAGCAGTATACGACATGATTTGCAAAACGGGTAAGGAATATATGCTTCTTGACATTGCAGGATATTATAAGGGAAGCTCACCTCTTGAAAAGAGGTTCTCAAAAATTTATTCAACCTGCCGGGGGGGCGGTATAGACATTACTAAGGAACCCATACCCATTACACCGGCAGCACACTACTTTTGCGGGGGTATAAAAACTGACAGAACCGGAAAATCATCTCTGAAGAATTTGAGAGCTGTGGGTGAGGTAACCTGTACAGGGCTTCATGGAGCCAACAGGCTGGCATCGGCATCACTGCTGGAAGGCCTTCTCTGGGGCAAGTCCGCCGCCGAAGCAATAGCCGGGAACCGAAATGTGATAAGTAAAAAAAGGTATGACAATATACCCGACTGGGAAAATCCGCCTAATGCCGAAGCATTCGACCCATTGCTTATTGAACAGGACATGAGGGCTATCCAGTATACAATGTGGAATTACGCCGGCATTATAAGAACGGAACGGGGACTGGCGCGGGCTGAGGCAGACCTTGACTATTATGCCCACCGCATCATGAAATTCTATAAAAGCGCAATAATCAACAGGCAGATTATCGAGCTGCGCAATGCCGTGGTCAGCTCTCAACTGATAGTGGCTGCAGCACTGCGCAACAGCAGTCCGGCAGGATGCCATTATATCAGGAAGTGAAACACTTCCTTCTTAGCTTTCATACAATGTGCCCGGTTGCCGGTCTTCCGGGGCATTGCAGAGTTCTAATCAACATTGTCGTGCAGGTAACCATTATCGGCACGTAGCCTGGGGCCATTTTCACCCTCATCTGAAAGGGTGTAGCGGCTTACAGGGTTACCTGAAGATTTTTTTGAAAGGTTAATGTTAATCTTTTTTCTCTCAAATGCAGGTTGTCTCTCCATCTCCTCAATTTCCTCCTTCTCATTGACATTAAGATAGTTTTTCTCCCTGAGCCTGCTTCCTGTCTCCTTCAGCCTGGATACACGCTCGCCGGTCCTCTGTGCAGAAAGGCCGGACAGGTCTTCACCCGGAGAACCTTCATCATCTAGCGAATATACATCTTTCCCTGATCCCTTTATATCGAATTCAATAGTCCTTTGCAGTTTATCGAAATCCGGCGAATTAGGTGATTTCCTGCCTTTATCCCTGACGGTAAATCCTCCCACAACAGAATCTTTATCGGGCGAAGGGAAATCGACAAGTTTGAGCTTTTCCACCTCCCTTGTGCGGGAATAGAGCTCTGGTATTGAGCTGGATTCGAAACCGGTGGCTATGATGGTGACTGAAATTTTTTTATCCAGAGATGCTTCCGTGCATGTACCCCAAATTATGTTGGTGCTCGATTCTGTCTCAGCAGTAACAAAATCGGTAATCTCACCTACTTCATCCATACTCACTTCATCAACTCCCGAGGTAATGTTAAGCAAAATGTTGCCGGCGCCCCTGATATCGTTGTTGTTCAACAGTGGCGAAGAAATAGCTGCCTGCACGGCCCTGATAGCACGATCTTCCCCCTCTGCCTGCGCGGAGCCCAATATTGCAACACCACTGTTCGACATTACGGTATGCACATCGGCAAAATCGACATTTACATGGCCATGAACCGTTATTATCTCTGCAATGCCCTTTGCAGCGCCAGTAAGCACATCATCAGCCCTTGCAAAGGCCTCGCTTATCTTAAGGTCGCCGTATACTTCCCGAAGCTTCTCATTATTTATAACCAGAAGCGAGTCTACATGCGACCTCAGCTCATTGATGCCATCAATAGCCTGGTTGATGCGCACCTTGCCCTCAAACCTGAAGGGTATGGTGACAATGGCCACCGTGAGAAGCCCCATTTCCCTGGCTGCACGGGCAATTACGGGAGTCGCACCGGTCCCCGTTCCCCCTCCCATGCCGGCAGTAATAAAGACCATCTTTGTATTCCCCGAAAGGGCCTCAATAACATCATCCAGGTTCTCTATCGCGGCCTGTTTACCTATCTCAGGCTTATTACCCGCACCGCGGCCCTCGGTAAGTGACTCTCCAAGCTGGATCCTGACAGGTACCTGGCTGTTTTGCAATGCCTGGGAATCTGTATTGCAAATCACAAAATTTACATCTTTAATACCCAGCTGGAACATGTGGTTTACAGCATTGCTGCCGCCTCCGCCAACACCAACAACTTTTATGATGGAGGAACGTTCAACCGGAAGATCAAAATTCATTATTTCTGACATATTGTTCAATTTTTGTCTGAATATCACATTTTTATATCATCTTCTTCAAATATCTTGCTTATGCCGTGCTTGAGCTGGTCAATCAGTGTGCTCTTAATCCTTGCCTGCTTCTTTTCGGATGCAGGCCGCGTATCTGATACTTCCGCCGGCTCTTCATCCTGGGCCATAATCTCTTTCCCCTCAACTTCAATATGTTCATATGCCTTTAATATCAAACCGACTGCCGTAGAGTACATCGGGTGGTTAATCTCATCGTCGGGATCGCCTGCAAGATGCTCATTGGGCGACCCAACACGCACATCCAGTCCGGTCCGGAATTTAACAAGCTGTGAAAGATGCGTAAGCAGGGCACCTCCGCCGGTAAGCACAATACCTGCGCTGAGCTGGTCATAGAATCCGGAATTTTCTATCTCAAAAGATGCGGCATCTATAATCTCTTCCATCCTGCTCTGTATTATATAAGCAAGGTTCTTGAATGATATCTCCTTGGGTTCGCGGCCGCTTATACCTGGTATTGTAACTACCTTGTCGTCGGGCGCTATATCTCCAAGTGCCGAGCCAAACTGAATCTTAAGAAGCTCAGCTTGACGCATAAGTATTGAACAACCCTGCTTAATATCCTCGGTAACTACGTTACCCCCGAAAGGAATCACTGCCGTATGGCGGATTATCCCGTCGTAATAAACTGCCAGATCGGTTGTGCCGCCGCCAATGTCAATCAGGGCAACACCTGCCTCTTTTTCATCGTCGGTAAGCACTGCCTCAGCAGAAGCAAGCGGTTCAAGTATAAGGTCCCTTACTCTTAATCCCACCCGGCTTACACACTTTTCAATGTTCCTGGCAGAGCTGACCTGTCCGATCACTATATTGAAATTGGCTTCCAGACGTTTGCCGTTCATCCCAACCGGGTTCTTTATATCATGCTCATTATCGACAATAAAGCTCTGCGGCAGAACGTGGATTATCTCTTCACCCACGTCAATAGGTATCTTAAACATATCATCAACAAGGGCATGAATATCATCCCTTGTAATCTCCTCGTCATATGAGTCCCTGTTGATATAACCACGGTTCCTTATGCTTTTCACGTGCTGGCCTGCTATACCGACAAAAACCTCCGACACGGGAATGCCGGTCTGTTGCTTCACATCGTCAACAGTCTTTTTGATTGCATTGACCGTATCTTCAATGTTCAGAACTGTGCCTCGCTTGACGCCTCTCGACTCAGCCTTGCTGAATCCCAATATGTCGAGCTTGTTCTTTTCGTTTTTTCTGCCAACAATAGAAACTATTTTTGTTGTTCCGATATCGATGGCTGCGATTACTTTGTTCTCTTTGCCCATAATATTATCTTTTAGTACAAACTACCTGATTTTCATATTTAAGGTTGATTATTTCATAATTGTTCCACCCCTTGTTGTTGAGCCCGTAAAAATAAAGCGCCTCGAGTTTCCTGAACTTCTTTTCATAGTCTGAGGCATCGCCCAGAATTATTACATGGGCACCAACCCTTGGAATCAGTTCAAATTCATATTTATTGTTGACGTATATTTGTGCTATCTGTGCGCTCCATAATTCTGAACCTGATATAAACAGGGCAAGTTCATAAAGGTCGAGTATCACCCTGTCTCGTCGAGCGGACTGTTCGCCGGCTTCAAATACGGACCTGGCACTACCCGCGATAAAAGGTTCGGAAATGTGCCCGTTTGCAACAAGTGTCCTGCTGGTAAATTTATCTGACAGTGGCAGCATTACCCCTTCATTATCAATATAATAGCTTTCACCCTGACGATTAATTACCCTAAGGATAGGTCGACGTTGCTCTATATCGGTATTCAGTGCCCCATTCACTGTCTTATAGATCTCGGCTCTTTTGATGAACGGCTCTGACCGCAGCATATGCTCAAGTTCGCGGGTGTTTATTGCGCCCATCGGATAACCGAGCAGATCAAAGTGGGTTTCAAGCAGCATATCCATTATATCGTCCTGTGATACGAATCTGTTGTACAGGCTGTCAGTTATGGCAACATTAATCCTTTCACATATCCGGGTATTCTGCCTCGACGAAATAAACCCTGATACAACAATCAGGTAAGTAAAAACGCCAATCCAGAAAACTATTATCCAAAGCCTTTTCATATTCCTGAATATTTTGACAACAACACTTTCATTACAGGTTCAACCATTGCATCGATATTACCGGCGCCCATCGTAATGACAACATCGGTATCCATCTTTCCGATAACCAGGGGCAGATCCTCCCTGCCGCACATTACCTTATTCTTCATCCTGACCTTTTCATAAATCAGGCGTGATGTGACCCCCCTGAGCGGTTCCTCCCGGGCGGGATATATATCAAGCAACACCAGTTCATCAAGATTTTCAAGGCTTTCAGCAAACCCTGATGCAAAATCGCGGGTACGTGTATAGAGATGTGGCTGGAATACACCTGTAATCTTTCTCTGGCCAAAAATCTCCCTTACAGCAGTTATGCAGGCGGTCAGCTCTGCAGGATGATGGGCATAATCATCTATAAGAACACACCCCGGCCTGTTGATCCGTATGTCAAACCTCCTGTAGATCCCACTGAAGCTCAGGAGCCCCTTCCTTATACCGGCTTCTTCCATACCGCAAGTCAGTGCAACGGCCGCCGCTGCTACAGCATTTTCAACATTAAAACGGCCGGGCACACCAAGTTTCAAATCACTGTATCTGTTTCCGGGAACTGCAAGATCAAAAAGTGTTGTTCCGTCACTGTCCATCCTGAGGTTCTCGGCATAATAATCGGCACCGGATCCAACAGCATAAGACAGGTAGCCAGCACTACCTCCGGCGGGAGGCATCAGCGGGACCCCTTTTTTGCATATGACCGTACCACCCTCTTTTACCTGTCCGGCAAACCCGGAGAATCCCCTGGCCATCTCCTCATAATTGCCATATATATCAAGGTGATCAGGATCCATTGATGTTATAACCGCAACGGAAGGAAAAAGCTGAAGGAAAGACCTGTCATATTCATCAGCCTCCACGACATAAATGTCACTGGTTTCAGATACCAGCAGGTTACTGTCGTAATTTCTGGAAATACCACCAAGGAAGGCATTACATCCGCCGGGCATTTGGGTTAGCAGATGAGCAATAAGGGTTGACACCGAAGTTTTGCCGTGCGTTCCGGCAACTGCAACGCCTCGGCCCTGGTTAGCAAGTTCACCAAGGAGCTTTGACCTCTTTACGGGGTTGTATCCATTAGAGCGGAACCATCGCAGGATATGGTTGCTGGCGGGAATTGCCGGGGTATATACGACAAGTTTATCCGTCCCGGGTCCGCCAGCCCTGAAGTAAGTGGGAATTGTATTTACATCATCGGTATAGGTTAACTCTATCCCCTCATATTCAAGCTTGCGGGTAAGTGGTGTGCAGGTAAGGTCGTAACCGGCCACTTTTTTGCCCAGATAATTGAAATACCTGGCAAGCGACGACATGCCAATCCCGCCGGCTCCAACAAAATAAACCATATCTGCCTTACCTGCCATCAAAACATTATCTTTTTACTAGTTTGAATATCTCTTCTGCTATCTGCCTGGCAGCTCCGGTACGGCCCAGAGTTGAAATGTTGCTGCTGAGCCTGTTAAGCCTGTCATTATTACCTAAAAGGTCAACTGCCTCCCTGACCAGCTTTTCATGGGCTAAATTATCGGGTATCATAACAGCAGCATCTTTTTCAACAAGTGCCATCGCATTTTTTGTCTGATGATCCTCTGCAACATTCGGAGAGGGCACCAGCAATGCAGGCTTTCCTGCAACACAAAGCTCGCTTACCGTAATAGCTCCGGCCCTTGCGATTACTGCATCGGCTATGGCGTATGCCAGATCCATATCATTGATAAACGCATGGACATTGACACTCTTGACACCGGATCCTGATGCCAGGGCCAAAGCCTTCTCATAATCAATCTTGCCTGTCTGCCAAATCAGTTCTATACCGCTTTCAGCGATCAACTCAAAATTTTCAAAAATGCTGCGGTTAATGCTGCCCGCCCCGAGACTGCCCCCGGTTGCCAGCAAGACTTTTCCGTTGCCCATAAGGCCAAACCTGTCGACAGCTTCTGCACGCCGGCCGGATAAATTACCAATCCCTTTTCTCACGGGGTTTCCAGTAAGAACTATTTTATCAGCAGGAAAATATTTATCCATACCATCCCACGCCACACATATCTTCTCCGCATGCCGTGCAAGAATCCTGTTGGTAACACCGGCATATGAGTTCTGCTCCTGTATAAGCAACGGGATATTTTTTGAAACAGCTGCACGCGCAACTGGTCCGCTGGCATAACCTCCCACGCCAACAACCACATCAGGCCTGAAGTCTTTCAGAATTGCCCGCGATTTCACCATGCTGGCAAGCAGGTTAAAGAAAAAACCGGCATTTTTTAATGTAACCCTTCTCTGAAATCCCCTCACGGGTAGACCTATAATTGAGTAACCTGCAGCAGGTACACGCTCCATTTCCATCTTATGCCTTGCCCCGACGAAAAGAATATCAGTATTTCTGTCTATCTCCCTGATAGAATCAGCAATTGCGATGGCCGGAAATACATGGCCACCGGTACCACCACCACAGATCAATATTTTAATCCTCCTGCCGCTCATCTGGAATTGCATTTTCTTCTCCAACGGTGTCCTGCTTCAATACACCCTGGCTTACACTTATAATTATCCCCAGAGCTATACTGGTAAAAACAAGTGACGAACCTCCCATACTTACCAGTGGGAGAGGCTGGCCGGTAACAGGCAATATGTTAACCACCACGGCCATGTTTATCATAGCCTGGATCACGATACTAAGTGCCAGACCGAATGCAAGAAATGCAGGAAAGGTGCGGGAACTTCGCCGCACGATCAGGCCTGCACGGTAAAGCAGCCACAGGTAAAGGAACATGACAGCTATCCCGCCTGCCAGGCCGTATTCCTCTATAATTATGGCGTAGATAAAATCCGAATAGGGATGAGGCAGGAAGTTCCTCTGCGAACTGTTACCTGGCCCCTTACCTAAAATTCCGCCTGTTGCTATGGCTATTTTTGACTGCTCAACCTGGTAATTTCCTTCACCTGACTTTGTTACATAACTTTCGATCCGGTTACGCCAGGTGCCAAGTCTTCCCTCTGACTGGCTATACATAGCTATGGCAACAAACAAGGACAACGACACCAGTCCGGCCCCTACAAGTCCGAATAGATACCGGGCCCTCACTCTGCCAATGAACATAAGTATAATGCAGGTTGCAAACAATATAAAGGCAGTTGACAGATTGGCAGGCATTATCAGGCCGCAAATAATCAGAACAGGAACCAGAAGTTTCATGAATGAATCCCCGTCCTCCCTGATTTCATTCTGCGTACGCGACAGTACCCTGGCAAGGTACATTATCAGCGCAAGCTTGGCAAAATCGCTGGTTTGCATGGTAAATCCGAGGCCGGGAAGGGTAAGCCATCTTGATGCCTCGTTTATTGTGGTACCCATTAACAATGTAATAATAAGCAAAATGACCGAGGCGAAGAGAAAGAGCTGGGAAAGCCTTGAATAGAATTTGTAGGGTACCATATGGGTTAAAAAAATGATAACCAGGCCTATCAGCATTATTGAAGAGTGCTTTAAAATATAATAGGCCGTGTTGCCCCCCTGAAAACGGTATGCAAGGGTTCCGGTCGAACTATATACCGCAAGCAGTGAAAAAATTGAAAGAAAGATGATAAGCGCCCATATCACCTTGTCACCCTTAAGATATCTGAATAGTCCGGTCATACCTGCCTATAGGTTCTTAACACAATTTTTAAACTGACGGCCGCGATCCTCGAAATTGTCGAAAAGGTCGAAACTTGCACAAGCAGGTGAAAGCAATACAGTATCGCCATTTTTGGCAAGATAATAAGCCGATCTGACCGCCTCATCCATTGATGAGGCCTCTACAACTGTAGGAACTATACCACTGAAAGCCTTCAGCAATTTTGAGTTATCATTGCCAAGGCAGATCAGCGCCCGTACCTTTTCACCTGCAAGCTCTCTCAGCTCCGAGTAATCATTGCCCTTATCTATTCCGCCTGCAATCCAGACCACCTTCCTGGTCATGCTCTCCAAAGCATACCAGGTTGAATTGACATTAGTGGCCTTGGAGTCATTTATAAAGTCGATACCATGAACCCTTAACACGGGTTCAAGCCTGTGTTCTATTCCCTGAAAATCTGACAAGCTGTCGCGTATTACCTCTTTCCTGATACGAAGCAGCTGGCCGGCTATACCGGCAGCCATGGAGTTGTAAACATTATGTCTGCCTTTGAGTGATAGTTCTTCCAGTGTCATTTCTATTGTATTGTTTTGCGTTGATATGATAACTCTTTCATTTTCTATGTATGCAGCCTGACCTGTAATTGTCCTTTGAGAGAATGAATATGAGCGCACGTTGATATTGCGTGTCTGAATTTCACGAGCTGTTAACGCATCATCACTGCACCAGACAAGTGCATCATCACTCCTCTGATTTGCCGCTATCATAAACTTTGCATCAGCATACCTCTTTATATCATTACCGTAGCGGTCCATGTGATCAGGTGTAATATTCAGGAGAACGGCAATATCAGGCCTGAAGTCAGCAATTCCCTCAAGTTGGAAGCTGCTCAGTTCAATGCTGTAATAATCATGGTCAGCGCAGGCGACCATGCCGGCGAAACTGGCCCCCACATTCCCGGTAAGTCCGGCATTCAGACCGGCTTTTTTCATTATGTGGTATATAAGCGAGGCCGTTGTGGTTTTGCCGTTGCTTCCGGTAACACCTATCAAAACCGCAGAGGTATACCTTGATGCAAATTCAATTTCAGAGATGACAGGTATTCCTGCCTTTCTGGCTTCAACAACAACCGGAGAGGTGAATGGAACCCCCGGGCTAAGTATTACCTCATCAGCTCCTGTGAGCAGGTCATCACGGTGTCGGCCCTCTTCCCATTCAACATTCATGTTTCTTATCCTTTCCCTGTATATGGGTTTAAGTTCTCCGGAATCGGATATAAAAACATCAAAGCCCTGTTTGCAGGCAAGTTCAGCTGCCCCCGTGCCACTCTCTCCCCCTCCCAGTATGATAATCCTCCTGCTCATCAGCAATAATTTTTCTACCTTATTTTTAATGTTACAACCGAAATAACTGCCAGCAAAATACCAACTATCAGAAACCGCATAACAATTTTCGGTTCAGGATAACCCTTCAATTGATAGTGGTGATGAATGGGAGCCATTCTGAACACCCGCCTTCCCTCACCATACTTCTTCTTAGTATATTTAAACCAGCTTACCTGGATAATAACCGAGAGGCTTTCGACAAAAAAGATCCCGCACAAAACAGGTATTAGCAGTTCCTTTCTTATAAGAATAGCATACACGGCAATTATTCCGCCAATCGACAGGCTCCCCGTATCGCCCATAAAGACTTGCGCCGGATAGGAGTTGTACCACAGAAAGCCTACCATGGCACCCACAAATGCCGCCATATAAATTACCATTTCGCCGGTATAGGGTATATACATAATATTCAGATAGTCTGAATATATTATATTACCTGAGAGATACGCAAGAATACCCAGGGTGGTCCCGATGATGGCTGACAAGCCAGTTGCCAGTCCGTCAAGTCCGTCAGTCATATTTGCCCCGTTGGATACTGCCGTAACGATCAATATTATGCAGGGAATAAACACCAGCCAGCTCCATTTTACGGCTTTGTCGCCCAGAAACCACAAAAGGTAGGCATAATCAAACTCATTATGTTTAAGGAAAGGTATTGTTGTTTTGGTGTTCTTGACATCCCTTGTAACAAACTCATGGTGCCTTGGAGGCATGCCGGTTTCCTCAACCGGTTCAACCCTTGTTTCTGCTTCGGGCATCACGGTTTTCTCACGTACTATTATGTCATCGCTAACCAGCATAGTCACCCCGACTATCAAACCCAGTACTACCTGCCCCAATATCTTAAGCCTTCCGCTAAGTCCCGCCTTGTCCTTTTTAAATACCTTTATATAATCATCGGCAAAACCCACAATACCCAGCCAGAAAGTAGTAACCAGCATCAGGATAATATAGATGTTGGTCAGATTACCGAAAAGAAGTGTAGGTATTATTGTCGACATGAGTATAATAAGCCCTCCCATTGTGGGAGTTCCTTTTTTCTGCATTTGCCCTTTAATACCCAGGTCGCGTACTGTTTCACCAATCTGCTTATTCTGAAGGAAAGATATTATCCGCTTGCCGAACAACAGAGAAATTGCAAGGGATAAAATAATCGCCATTGAGGCACGAAAGGAGATATAATAATAAATCCCCGCCCCCGGAAAATCAACCTCCTGCAACCAATCAAAAAAATAGTACAACATTACCCTGTTGTTTTGTTTTTATTAAAAAAGGTTGACCTTATCACCTCTCGGTCATCAAAATGGTGTCTGACTCCCTCAATCTCCTGGTAAGTTTCATGTCCTTTCCCCGCTACCAGAACAAAATCCCCTTTTTGCGCCATCCGGCAGGCAGTTTTTATTGCCTCCAGTCTGTTGCTTATGCAAAGCACCTTGTAAATGTCAGACTTATCAATTCCCTTAAGCATATCATTAATAATTGCGTCCGGATTTTCCGAACGCGGATTATCCGATGTAAGAATTACCTGGTGGCTGTTTTTAACAGCAATAGCTGCCATAACCGGCCGTTTAACCTTATCCCTGTCACCGCCGGCACCGGTAACTGTTATGAGTTTTGATCTGTTAGGAAGCATCGGCAGAATTGCATTTATTACATTCTCGAGTGCGTCAGGTGTATGTGCATAATCCACAACAGCCGTAACCCCTTTATCCGAACGGATCGTTTCGAAACGCCCCTCCACAGGAGTGAGTGTGCTGATTATCCTTAAGGGCTCATCACTGCCAACACCAAGCAAAACTGCCCCGGCATATACAGCGAGAATATTGGAAGCATTGAAGCTGCCTATAAATTTGACGAAGACCTCTCTGCCGCCTATTTCGAGCAACATACCCGAATAATCCTTTTCAACAATACTGCCCATGAAATCAGCCATCGTTTTTAAGCCATAGCTTTTTACCATTGCCTTTGTATTCTGCACCATGAACGTTGAGTTCCTGTCATCCTTGTTTACCAGTGCAAAAGCCTTATGGTCAAGGTCATCAAAGAATTTCTTTTTAGCCTTTAAATAATCATCGTAGGTATTATGATAGTCAAGATGATCATGGCTTATGTTGGTAAATATCCCTCCGGCAAAATGCAGGCCTTTGATTCTTTTCTGAACAACTGCGTGGCTGCTCACCTCCATAAAGCAATGTTCACAACCATCTTCGTTCATCTCAAAAAGCAGCCTGTTAATAGTGACCGGATCGGGGGTTGTATGGGTAGCCGGAATTTTCCTGTCATTAATCTGATAACCAACCGTTGATATAAGTCCGGAGCCATGGCCCATTGCTGTAAAGAGCCTGAACAGCAGGTTTGCAATAGTGGTTTTGCCATTTGTGCCTGTTATTCCCGTCAGATGGAGTCTGCGTGACGGATTGCCGTAGTATTCCGATGCCATAATACCAAGAGCTTCAGCGCTATCTGGCACCTGCACATAACACACTTTCAGTTTCAGTTTACCGGGAAGCCTTTCACAAATTACCGCAACCGCACCTGACGACACAGCATCTTCTATAAAATTATGGCCGTCGTAGCTTGTGCCCCTGATTGCAAAAAATATGCTTCCTGGAGAGATCCTGCGGGAATCAAATTCCAGGCTCGCTGCAATTATGCCGGCATCTCCTTTTATACCGGTACAGTCAACTTCTCTCAGCAACTCTTCAAGTCTCCGCACAACTGTGGCCATTAATTAATACTCATTTCAAGGACTATTCTCCGGCCGGCAGTAACCGGTGTTCCGGGCAGAACAGACTGGGCATTTACCTTGCCCCTGCCCCTGGCTTCCACAACAAGCCCCCTGTTCTCTAACAGATAGATAGCATCACTAAGTGTCATATCAACTACATTGGGTATTACCTCTTCAGGCACTGTTCTCCCCCTCATCTCCACAAAAGAATCTCTCCTTGTGGTAGTTACCCATTCGGCCGGGTCGCCATTGTTCATGCTTGGAACCCCGAAGTAATTGAACAGCAGCTCCAAATCCCTGATATTTCCGGATTTGGAAAATGGCGGGTCATAAACCACCTGTCTGTTTGCAACCAGCGGGTCATGCATATCAAGGCTGGTTGCATACACTTTATCGGCAATCTCCCTGAAGACGGGCCCGGCTACAATGTTGCCGTAATATATGTTGTTGGAAGGCGAATTTACCACTACGATGCAGGAGTACCTTGGATTGTCAGCCGGGAAGTAACCAACAAATGATGCCTGATAACTCACACCTGAATCACTTACATAACCGTATTTGTCGTGGGCAATCTGTGCCGTGCCTGTTTTTCCCGCAATCTGGTAATTTGCATTTTTCAGGTTTGTGGCAGTACCCGCTTCAACAACACCTTCCAGCATTTTCCTGGCGCTTCTTATTGCCTGGGGAGAACTGACTGAAGGATTGATCACTTTGGCAGGTATAACTTCAACAATGTTGCCATGATGCTTGAGAGCGGATACGAACTTAGGCCTGACCATCACGCCGTCATTGGCAATAGCATTATAAAAAGTCAGTATCTGCAGGGGCGTCATTCTCAGTTCATATCCTATAGACATCATCGGTAATGACACCCCTGACCACAACCTGTCGCCGGGATGCTTTATCTCGGGCCGGCCCTCTCCGCGTATCTCTACGCCTGTCTTCTGATTCAGGCTCATCCCGTAAAGACGGTTAATAAACTCCTGCTCCCTGCCCCGATAAAACCTGTCTATCAGTTTTGCTACGCCTACATTTGAAGATAATTCGAAAACTTCCCGAACGGTTATTTTCCCGTATCCTCCTTTTCTTGCATCTGTAATTCGCTGATCAAAAAAGTATATCTCTCCGGATCCTGTATCTATACTGTCTTCCAACCTGATGTAACCATCCTGTAATGCAACCAGCAAAGACATTAATTTAAAAGTTGAACCAGGCTCGGTGCTTTCTCCCAGAGCATAGTTATAGGTTTCAGAGTAGCCTCCCCTGCTGTTCCTCTCCAGGTTTGCAATTGCCTTTATATCTCCTGTCTGCACCTCCATGAGTATTGCGGTGCCATGGTTTGCCCTGTGAGTCATCAGCTGCCTCAACAGCGCGTTCGTGGCAACATCCTGAATATCTATATCAATAGTTGTAACAACATCTATTCCATCACGCGGCTCAACTTCATTCCTGTCATTCAGAGGCATCCATGCATTGCCCGATATTCTCTGCATAAGCTTGAGTCCCTCCACACCCCTGAGTTGCTGGTCATAGGCACCTTCGATCCCCACTATGGTGCCTGTCTCTCCTCTTGTAGTATATCCGATTGTTCTGGATGCAAGGTTTCCATGAGGTTGAATTCGCTGGTTGTCCTGCAAAACAATCAGTCCCCCGGTATTCTGTCCAAGCCTGAAAAGAGGGAATGTTCTTAACTCCCTGAGCTGGTCAAAAGATACTCTTCGGCCAATTAAGTGAAACCTTTTCCATTCCCGGCGGGCCTGAACCAATTCTGCCTTCCATGCAGCGGCACTTTTTTCTCCGAACATTTCTGCAAGGGCTCTGGAAAGGTGATCGATGTTTTCATTGAACAACCTGTCGGTCAGTCCGGCTGCCCTCAGGTCCATCCTTATCTCGTAGTATGGCATTGAAGTAGCAAGCAGGCGGTTACCGGATGCATATATGTCGCCCCTGTTAGGCTCTATTGTGATGTCCCTTATTGTCATCCGGCTTGCCTTATCCTGCCACATGCCACCTTCAACAAACTGGATATAAAGGGTCTTGCCAATAATGCCCAATGCAAAGAGGAGTATACCGAAATATATCAGTGCAACCCTCCACAATATATCTTTCTTTACTGACATGACTTATCTTCTTATTCTGCCAACAACAATCTTTTTAGGAGGCTCAACAGATTCTGCAAGGTCAAGATTGTTCTTTTCCAACAGTTTCAGTACCTCTGATTGACGGCTCAAATGCATGAGCTCGGCCGAGACCGTTATTGCTTCAGCACGGAGTTCCTTCATTTCAGTCTGCAGCTCACTACTCCTTCTCACAAGCTTTTCGGCATGATAGCGGTTCCCAATATAAAGAATTGCAAGAATTGTCAGGAATATTATGAAAGGCAATTGCCTGATTACAAAATCCCTGGTCAATACGCTGCCATCCAGAAATCCCCTGAAAGAAGAGCTGCCCGTCTCCCTGTTCCTGTCAGTTCCGGTGTCAGTAAACTCGTTTTCATCTGTATAAAGCATAGTTAGCAACCTGTTTAACTATATGTTAGGAATTAATCATACGGATAAACTGCTTTTCAATCTATGAATGTCACATCTGATCATTTTGTGTGCGTAAGCTCATGGGCGTTTCATGCTTAAAATCAACCATCGTATGCTTTAAGTTAATTACGTTCTGCTATTCTGAGCCTAGCACTTCTTGCCCTGCTGTTTTCCCTTATCTCAGAGTCATCCGGTACTATAACCTTTCTTGTTACAAGACGGAAAGGTACAAGAGGATTGCCAAAGAAATCCTTGTCAAGACTGCCTTCCGGCTTTCCCGTTCGCATGAAATTCTTTACCATCCTGTCCTCCAGTGAATGATAGGATATAACCACAAGCCGGCCCTCTTTCCTTAAGCTTAGCAGCACCTGTAAAAGCATCTGCTTTAAAACTTCCAGTTCATTATTAACTTCTATCCTCAATGCCTGATATATCCGGGCAAGATACTTGCTCTCCTGACGGCGGGGAGCAAATCCGGAAACGGCCCCCAGAAGGCTTTCCATGCCGTGAAACGGCTTTTCTTCGCGCCGCTGAACTATTGCCCGGGCCACTTTTTCCGCACCGGGCACCTCACCGTACATAACTAGTACCCGCTCCAGGTCTTCTAAACTGTAATTATTGAGAACATCAATGGCAGTTATCCCTGAATTTCTGTTCATGCGCATATCGGGAACGCTGTGAGACCTGAAAGAGAAACCGCGTTCCGGGTCATCAATGTGATGCGATGAAATACCCAGATCGGCCATTATGCCGTCTACCAGGTTAATTTTGTGATACCTGAGGAAGTTGCGGAAAAAGCTGAAATTGCTCCTTATGAACATGAACCTCTTGTCAGAAATCTTCATGGCTTCTGCCTCAGCATCCGCATCCTGATCAAAAGCCAGGAGCCTTCCACTATCCAAACGAGAAAGTATTTCCCGTGAGTGTCCGCCACCACCGAAAGTAAGATCCACATAAGTCCCTCCCGGACGGATATTTAATCCGTCAACACTCTCCTTCAAAAGAACAGGTTTATGGTAAACCATGGCTTATGTATTTCTTTCAGGGTCACCCATAATTTTTTCTGCAAGTGCCGCAAAATTGTCTGCCTCACCTGCTTGTTCATCATATAAATACTTGCTCCAGATCTCTATCTTGCCGTCCTGCCCTGCAAGTACAGCTTCGGTGTCAATTCCCACCTGATCCAGGAGCCGGCGAGGTATGAGTATCCTGTTGCTGGCATCAAGAACCACCTCTGCTGTTCCTTTATAGAAACCCCGCAGAAAAAGGCTGTGCTCCCTGTTGTAGGGATTTATCCTTGAGCGGATGATCGAGTTCTGCCTGTCCCATTCGTCCATAGGGAACAATACAAGGCATTTTTCAAAGACATCCTTCTTAACCACGAATTTATCATTGGCTGCAGAGGGCATCTGCTTTTTAAATGCCGAGGGGAGTATAACCCTGCCCTTTGCATCAATCCTGCATGTATAATCACCAATGAACGTTGCCATACTGCTTACAATTAAATCTTAATAGGTAAAAATAAAAAAAAATATCCACTTTAAACCACTTTACCCCATTTTTCGCCACTTTGTTGATAACTTTTTTATCAATTCTTTACTATTTTTACAGTTACAAAGCATTTTCCTTTACCAATGACCAAACAGAATAACGGGCAGGATCCCGTAAAAATAGATGTAGACGCGATTTTTCGGAACAAAAACCCGCGTTTGTATAAACTGCTGCCGGGCTTCATACTGAGTTATATTAAGCGAACCATACACCAGGATGAAATAAACGAAGCCCTGGCAAGGTTTAGTGATAAATACGGCCTGGACTTCATAAAGGTGATCCTTGAGCATATGGGTATCGACTACACTGTAAGGGGAGAAGAAAATATACCCCTCAGGGGCAGGTACATTTTTGTTTCAAACCACCCCCTTGGGGGACTCGACGGGATGGTGTTTCTGGATATCATCGGTAAATATCATAAAAAGGTAAAATTCATTGTAAACGACCTGCTTCTCAACCTGAGGAACCTTGAACCTGTTTTCGTGCCTGTAAACAAACATGGACGCCAGTCAGCCGAATACGTTAAGAAAATAGAAGAGCTGTACAGTTCAGACTACCAGGTACTGTATTTCCCTGCGGGTATCTGTTCGAGAAAAAAGGGAAAGGTTATAACCGATCTTGAATGGAAGAAAAACTTTATTAAAAAGGCGATCGATTTCAACCGGGATATTGTCCCTGTGCATTTTGAAGGGAAAAACTCCAGGTTCTTCTACCGACTTGCGAATCTGCGTAAAAATCTGGGTATCAAAGCCAATATAGAGATGTTTTACCTGCCTGATGAAATGTTCAGGCAAAGCGGGCAGAAAATAACTGTAACGATTGGCAAACCGATTCCATGGAGCCGTTTCGACAAATCCAAACCGCTTGCCAGGTGGGCGGAAGAGGTAAGGTCAGAGGTATACCGGCTTGGACCAACGTGAGGATAAAAACTTCATCAGCCCTGGGCAAACAAAATAACATGCACAAAGTTTTCCGGACCTTTTTTAACATCCGTTCGAAAAAAGTGTTATTTTAGCAGTCCGGTGCAGGCAGTTTTTTGTGATAACAAAAAATAAACCGGAAACACTAACCATTGCTTCTTATATGGAACCGATAATCGCTCCGGTTAGCCCGGATAAAATCGAGGAAGAACTTAGTCCATCGAAGTTTGTCAGAAAGACAAACAATGCCGGCAATGAGCTTTATATTGTCGACCATTTCGATTCGCCGAACATCATTTCTGAAATCGGAAGGTTAAGGGAGCTAAGTTTCAGGCGGGCCGGAGGAGGTACGGGAAAGAAAGTTGATCTTGATGGATACGACACATCAGATGAACCCTATAAACAACTAATAGTCTGGGATCCAAAACACCGGGAAATACTTGGTGGTTACCGGTTTTACATCCCCCCGGCAGATAAACCCGTTAACGTTGAAAGGTTTGCCACATCAAGGCTATTCAGGTTTTCTGACGAGTTCGTAACCAATTATCTGCCCTTTCTTATTGAACTTGGACGCTCTTTTGTACAACCAGCATACCAGTCCACAGCCAGGGCAAGAAAAGGACTGTTTGCTCTTGACAACCTGTGGGATGGTCTTGGCGCGATAATGGTTGACAATCCGAAGATGAAATATTTCTTTGGCAAGGTAACCATGTACCGGCGCTTTAACCAGGAAGCCAGGAACCTGATTCTTTTTTTCCTCCAAAAATATTTCCCCGACACTGACGACCTCGTCAGGCCTAAAGCCCCCCTGGAGCTTAATATGGACATACCCAGGCTTGAAGAGACATTCAAATGGAACGATTACAAAGAAGATTACAAGGCACTGTCACAGTACGTCAGGAACCACTCCGAGGTGATCCCGCCGCTGATCAATGCATACATGAATCTCTCACCTTCAATGAAGGTGTTCGGGACTGTAATAAATGAATCATTCGGAAACGTTGAAGAGACAGGTATTATGATCACCATGAGTGACCTGTATGAAAAGAAGGTTAACAGGCATGTTTCCACATACCAGAGGGTAAAATACTTCATCAGGAAAAGGCACTGACATTTCCCCGTGAATTATCCTGGCCAATAATGTCTCAGTAGGATCTGCGGTTACGTGATTCTATATAATTTATGAATGAGGTATTGACCACCTTATTCCCCCCGGGTGTAGGATAATTCCCTGTAAAATACCAGTCACCTCTGTCATTTGGGCAGGCTTTATGAAGATTTTCAATCGTCTGGTAAACAATTTCCACTTCAGCCTTAATATCAGGCGGTTTTAGCAGTGACACGATTTTATCTGATATATCGACTGGCGAGAATGGCTTATATATCTCTTTAACGTAATTGACAATCTTTTCCATGGGTTGACCCTCCTGTTCTTTTGATAAGCGGTAAACCTCATTTATGACCTTATGCCTGCCGGTTTCCTTTAATAACGCGATGGCAGCATCAAAGGCAACAAAATCGGTCAGTTTGGTCATATCGATTCCATAGCAGTCAGGATAGCGTATTTGCGGAGACGATGAGACTATTACAATTTTTTTGGGCCCCAGTCTGTCAAGTATCCTTAAAATGCTCTTTCTGAGTGTAGTTCCGCGTACAATTGAGTCATCAATAATAACAAGGTTGTCGATACCTTCGTTTATGGTTCCGTATGTAATATCATAAACGTGCCCGGCAAGATCATCCCTGGCCTTCTCCTGAGAAATAAAAGTCCGGAGCTTGACATCTTTTATTGCTATCTTTTCAACTCTTGGCCTGGCAGCAATCAGCCCGGCGATCTCCTTTTCCGAAAGCTTATCTCCTGCATCAATAATTTGCCTTGTCTTCTCTTCCAGCATGTAGTCTTCAATTCCCTTTATCATTCCGTAAAAGGCTGATTCGGCAGTATTGGGTATATAGGAAAAGACCGTATGCTGCAGGTCATAATCAACTGCCTTAAGTATCTGCGGGGTAAGCAATTCTCCCAGCATTTTTCTTTCCCTGTAAATATCGGCATCACTTCCCCTGGAGAAATAGATACGCTCAAATGAGCAGGAGGTACGCTCATATGGCATCCTTATCATCCTGTTGATTATCCTGCCATCTTTTTTCACAAGTAAAGCATTACCCGGCTCAAGCTCCTTAACCGAATTTACAGGTACGTTCATTACTGTCTGGATGACCGGTCTTTCAGATGCGGCAATTACAACCTCGTCGTCATAATAATAGAATGCGGGGCGTATTCCCCAGGGATCCCGTGCAACAAAAGTGTCTCCGTGACCAATAATTCCAGCAACAGTATAACCGCCATCCCAATCCTTGCTAGAAACCTCCAGCACCTTGTGCACATCAAGATTTTTTTCAATTAGTCCGCTTATTTCGCGGTTGGTATAACCTTCGTTCTTGTATTTCCTGAAAAGATTCTGGTTTTCCTCATCAAGAAAATGCCCGACCTTTTCGAGGATAGTTACTGTATCTGAATATGCTTTCGGATGCTGACCCAAATCTATCAGTTTCCTGAATAGTTCATCGGTATTGGTAAGGTTAAAGTTGCCTGCAAGAACCAGGTTACGCGACTTCCAGTTGTTTTCACGCATAACCGGGTGAACATGATTAATACTTGTGTTGCCGAAAGTTCCGTACCGGAGGTGTCCGAGGTATATCTCGCCGGCAAAGGGGATATTTTCCCTTGCATATGCAGGATCATCAAGCAGATCCGGATTTTTGTCTCCTACCTTGTTTAGATGTTCAGTTATCGAACCAAACACATCGTTTATTGGTGACTGGGAATTTGACCGGTGCCTGAAAAGGTATGGTTTGCCCGGGCAAAGATCAAATTTAATGCTTACAACACCTGCGCCATCCTGTCCGCGGTTGTGTTGTTTTTCCATCAAGAGGTAAAGCTTGTCGAGGCCGTATCTCCATGTTCCGTATTTTTCCCGGTAATATTCAAATGGTTTTAAAAGCCTTATCAGGGCAATGCCGCATTCGTGCTTGATAATATCGGACATCTGGCATATTTATTTTGAAGCTACAAATTTACAGGATAATTTCAAATTGACACACATCCGCCGATACCAAACCCTGTAAAATCGCCGGTACGGCCTCCTGAAACAGTGAATACAAACAACAGCAAAGCTTCTGTTAATCCAGAGGGGGTAGATTGATGCGGCTACTCACGATAAAAGAGTAAGGGTAATCATTTCTTATCTTCCTCTGCATCCTGAGAGCTTCACTCCTTGTCCTGAAGTCGCCGACATATACCCTGAAATTGGGCGGATCGTAATCCAGGTAAGTTTCTGCATCAGGATATTTGTTGAAAAACTCTGCCCTTGCCATGGTAGCATTTTGCCTTGCAGCCTGCCCGGATTGCGAAAAAATCCTGATCCGGTAACCAGGCATACCCTCCTCTCTTCTGTTAATCTCGATATGCCGCTTCACCAGCTCATCAATTCGCTCATCCTGGTTCAAGACCAACCTGCCCCTCTTTTCGCCCCGGTCAATTTCTACATCGGTAACCGGCTGGCCATAAAGGTGCAGACATGACATCAATAGTAAAATTAAAATCGGTAATAGTTTCATATATTTATTTAACCTGCTGTTGTAAATATGGTTTAACCGGCTAAATGGTCAATATCCGGTTTTTTATCTAACTATGGCCAGAAAGTGCAAAATAAACATTTACCAGCTTAAATTCCAAACGGCACCCTTCACAGGTAATGTATCCCGCTACCGGGATATTGTTGCTAAAGTTACGGGCGGTCCATATGCAGGATAGTTTTCTCTTCTACCGGTATGCTCCTGGCGAAAGGAAACGACCTGACCCTTATCTCTCCTTTTACTTCAATGTGGGCCTTCCTGTCGAGAAAAAAATTGAACATAGATACAGCTCCCCGCAGGATATTGGCAAATTCAACCTTCAAAGGAAAAGTATATAGCTCAGAAGACCTGGAGGGTATAAGCACATTGTCTACATTTCTTATTTTTCCCAGGTGCTCATCGTTAATATACACATCGAGGTCAACATCGACAATCCTGAACCGCAATCCGGAAGGATTCTCGATAGGCATCAGCACCTCGAACTCAACTGACCGGTCGGCAACCCTGTTGAAGTTTATGTCTTCGATTTCACCTACCTCTATGCCCTCCAGGCCGGTGCATGAAACAAGCACCATTGCTGAAAAAATGACCAGTAAAAAGGAGTTCACCCTCATGTATCCTGAGATTAGCAATTTAGGTTTTCAAAATAAGCATTTTTTTTTGTTTTAAAAAAGCTTTATCCGTATCTCAAATTTTTTTGAAATAATATCGCCGATATTGTTAATTTGCGACGAAAACAGTCACGAGGTATTTTCATAACCCGTAAACACGAAAACGATAAACCGTAAACCATAACAGATGAGCTTTCTTAAAAGAACCCGGGCAGTCATTTCAAGGGCCTTTACCAGGTCGCTCGACTATATTGAAATAATAGGAAACAAACTCCCCCACCCGGCAACCATTTTCGCCCTTCTGGCGCTGACAGTCATCCTGCTGTCAACCCTCACATACTGGCTGGGTACATCTGCCGTACATCCTGTTGACGGGACTGTTGTTACCGTCAACAACCTGCTGAGCGGCGACGGAATAAGGTGGATATACACCAATATCCTGCCCAATTTCCTGAGGTTTCCGCCCCTGGGTTACGTGCTTGTCGTAATGGTGGGTATCGGGCTTGCTGAAGGAAGCGGGCTCTTCGCGGTAATGATCAGGTCGCTCGTGCTCAGCGCCCCTCCAAGGCTTATCACGATGGCTATTGTGCTTGCGGGGATAATAAGCGGACTGGCAGTGGAGGCAGGCTACGTGATCCTAATCCCGCTTGGCGCCATGCTTTTCCATGCGCTGGGCAGGCATCCCATGGCCGGGCTGGCCGCAGCCTTCTGTGGTGTGAGCGGCGGATTTGGAGCCAACTTCTTCATAGGCTCGGTTGACCCCATTCTTGCCGGCATATCTACCTCGGCGGCGCAGCTTATCATTCCCGACATGGTGGTCAACCCCGCTGTCAACTACTATTTCATGATCGCCTCAAGCTTCGTGGTGCTGTTCGTGGGGACATGGGTAACCGACAGGGTTGTTGAACCAAGGCTCGGCAAATACGAGGGAACCACCGAGAAATTCGCCATCCAGCAGCTCACCCGCGAAGAACGGAAGGGCCTCAGGTGGGCCGGCATATCAACGCTGATCTTCGTGGTACTGATGGCCCTTACAGTAGTACCTGAGAACGGACTGCTCAGGGATCCTGAAACCGGCTCCGTACTTCACTCTCCCTTATTTGACGGCATCATAATCGGCATCCTGCTCTTCTTTTTCATCCCCGCCCTGGTTTACGGCCGTATTACAGGTACGATCAAAAACGACAAGGACCTGATGAAGCACATCATTAAGTCAATGTCGGGTATGGGAGGCTATATAGTACTGGTTTTCTTCGCTGCCCAGTTTGTCTATTTCTTCAACCACAGCAACCTGGGGCTGATCATCGCGATAAAGGGGGCTAGCGGACTGAGGGATATAGGTTTTACAGGCCCGATGCTGATCGTCGCCTTCGTGTTTCTCTCGGCATTCATTAACCTTTTCATGGGAAGTGCATCAGCCAAATGGGCCATAATCGCACCGGTATTCATACCAATGCTGATGCTGCTCGACAACCCTTACCATCCGGGCATTACGCAGGCGGCCTTCAGGATAGGAGATTCGCTCACCAACCTGATAACACCCATGATGAGCTACTTTGCCCTCATCGTTACCTTCGCCCAGAAATATGACGAGCGATACGGCATAGGCACCATAATCTCTACCATGCTGCCATACACCATATTCCTTACAATATTCTGGACGCTGCTTATGGTACTCTGGGTTTACCTGGGAATTCCGCTCGGTCCTGACGGGCCGATCTTTATCCAGTAAAACCGGGGTCGCCTGACAGAAACCCGGCCGGAAACCTGAGCCGTTATGCACTCATTAAAAACAGATTTTGCCGGTCAGCCTCAGGTAATAGTTTTTCCCCTTTCGGGGAAGTGAACGGAGCAGCGGGCTAAATCCAGGGAAGCCGGTATGCCGGTCCCCCCTGCCAGGATTACTGCTCAAGGGCCTCTGCCACCTCATCAGTAACATCAAGGTTGTGCCATACGTTCTGCACGTCGTCGTCATCCTCAAACTCCTCAATGATCTTCAATACCCTGACCGCATCGTTTACACCGAGCTGCTTGAGGTCATTGGGAATGCGCCTCAGTTCAGCATTTTCGGGCTCGACACCCATCTCCTCAACTTTCTTGCGAACCTTGCCGAAGTCCTCCATCGAAGTGGTAATATAGTAGACCTCCTCATTTATTTCGATGTCTTCCGCCCCGGCATCTATCACCTCAAGTTCAAACATTTCGGTATCATCTATCTTATCCTCAGGCACTGTTATCATCCCCTTACGGTCGAAGAGGAACCCCAGCGAGCCGTGGGTTCCAAGGCTGCCGCCTCTTTTGTTGAAGATCGCCCTTATGCTGCCTACCGTTCGCAGGTGATTGTCGGTCAGGCATTCAATAAATACGGCAACCCCGTTGGGTGCGTATCCTTCGAAAGTCATTTCCTGCAAGTTTGAAGGATCCTTATCTGCCTTGTTGATCGCCCTCTCAATATTATCCTTGGGCATATTGACACCCTTGGCATTTGCAATGGCAAGCCTGAGCCTCGGGTTGGCCTCGGGATCAGGCCCTCCTTCGCGTACTGAAACATCTATTTCCTTTACAATACGGGAAAAAATCTTGCCCCTTTTGGCATCAAGCGCCCCCTTTTTCCTTTTGATGGTCGACCATTTGCTGTGTCCTGACATAAGTTGTTCTATTTTTAACAAATATAATTTATTTCCTTTTTTTTTACCAATACCGGGATATCACTTTCCGGCTGTCATCATCGAATTCTACAGCACGGATGCATTGATCCTCATAACACTACCACTGCTTTGTAATTCAACCCGCAAGATGTAACTTTGCACAGATCTTCCAAACCGGTTATCACAATCAGGATTTGACACGTGCCTTTGAAAAACCAAAAAATATCAACCAACCCGCAAGAAGGGTTGCTTACTTCGCCGGGTAGCCGGCAGCTCTATATAGAGACATACGGCTGCCAGATGAACGTCAGTGATTCGGAGGTGGTGGTCTCTGTCATGCAGGATAACGGTGTTGCATATACCTCAGAGCCGGAGCATGCCGACATAGTGCTTATCAATACATGCTCCATCAGGGAGAACGCAGAACAGAGGGTGTGGGGCAGGCTTGAGGTCTTCAGGCAGATGAAGAAAAAAAAACCAGCCCTGCTGGTAGGGATCATAGGCTGCATGGCTGAGAGGCTCAAGGAGAAGCTCCTTGAAGAAGAACACCTGGTCGATCTGGTGATCGGGCCCGATGCCTACAGGGAGTTGCCTGCGCTTCTGGAAGAGGCAGGTACCGGACAGAAGGCTATAAATGTGTTGCTCAGCCGGGAGGAGACCTATGCCGACATCAGTCCCGTAAGGTATCACAAAAACAAGGTGTCGGCCTTTGTTTCGATAATGAGGGGCTGCAACAATTACTGTTCCTATTGTGTTGTACCCTATACCCGCGGCAGGGAACGCAGCAGAAACCCTGAATCGATAATCAGGGAGGTTGACGGGCTGGCAGCAAAAGGCTACAGGGAAGTAACCCTTCTGGGGCAGAATGTAAATTCCTACAAATGGGAGGAGGGTGACGGTTCAACAACCGGTTTCGCCGCATTGCTAGAGATGGCAGCCCGCAGGCATCCGGGGATAAGGATGAGGTTTTCCACGTCACACCCAAGGGACATCAGCGACGACCTTCTGAAGACCATTGCCGGAAACCCCAATATATGCCGGCATATCCACCTGCCGGTACAGTCCGGCAGCAGCCGGATCCTGAAGCTGATGAACCGTGGATACACCAGGGAGGAGTACCTGGAGAGGATTGATGCTATAAACAGGATCATCCCCGGCTGCGCTATTTCAACAGATATTATTACCGGCTTCCCCGGCGAGACCGATGATGATCACCGCCAGACATTGTCTCTGATGCAGGAGGTGGGTTATGATTTTGCCTTTATGTTCAAATATTCAGAAAGGCCCGGCACCGCTGCTGCAAAGAAACTGACTGACAATGTGCCTGATGATGTGAAGTCGCAGAGGCTGACAGAGATAATAAAGCTGCAGGGTACACTGTCGGCCCGGAGCAAGAAGGCCGACATTGGCAGGAACTTTGAGGTGCTTGTTGAAGGGACCTCCAAAAAATCGGCCGGCGAACTGTTTGGCCGCACCTCGCAGAACAAGGTGGTGGTGTTCCCGGCCGGCAGCTTTAAGCCCGGTGAATATGTAAAGGTAAATATCAACAGTTCAACACCGGCTACACTTATAGGCGTGGCCGCAGGCCCGGTTATCTGAATCCCTGCTGTTCAGTTCAAAGCAGGATGATTATCCGGTCAAGCAATTCATTGCTCTCAACAAAATCATCAGACATCACTGCAACAACCTGGCCATCTGCTTCACGTACGGCATAACCTGCCATGCTCAACCCTTCTGTAATTGCAGCGGCTTCGGGCAGCGGATGCGGCCCCGGCGATTTTAGCAGCAATATCTCCTGCTGCCCGGAATCGCTGGCAATACCCAGGTGCCATATCTCAAAATCATCTGCTTCATCAAAAAGGTGCGCTATACCTGGCACTATATTCCTTACCCCGATAATACCCCTGATCAGCCTTATGCCATCAGCATTAACTTCAAAAGGCTGCCTGACGAACAACCCGGGCAGCACAGCCGCAGCCCCTCCTGTCCTGTTTGCAACCAGTTCTGCAATCTTCAGCGAAAGCTCACGGGCTTTGTCGCTGCCTGAATAATTTATAAGCGACAGGTAATAATTACCGGAATAGAGCTGGTACTGAAACCGGTTTATGCAATATCCCGTGCTGACCGGCCCGCCCTCTTCACAACCGTGAACCGATACCGAGAATATTCCGTAAGCCGCAAGGGGGCTGTCCATCCGGTAAAGCTCAAGCCTGAAATTCTCCCCTTCCCACCCGATATCCTGGAGCGCCATCCTGTCAAACCCGTATTCATAATAAAGATCGGCAGCCCCGTTTATTAGTCCCCACAACGAACCGCCCACATAGATCTCACTTCTTGAAATTACAGCGCCGGGAAGGTCGGAAGGAGACATTACCGGCATATCGGCTATTTTACCGTCCGGAGTAGCCGTTGTAACAATTTCCGGCTGACAAAAAAACAATCCGTCCGGCCTTTCTGCAACCCCTTTAGCAACAACAGCAGTCCCCGAAGACCCGAATAAGAGACTGCACAGAAAAATCAAGCAATACATTTTAATCATAACCACAATTTTATTTCAGCTCCGGATTATTGTCCTGAGGTCAATCCTGTCTCTGTCCGCTACCCCAAGCCCGTAACCGGCTGCAAGCTCCATCTTTTGCATCCCCACATCAAAAAACCCGGACTGCCTGCCCATTTCAATCCGTTTCCCGATAATAATGTCATATCCGACAACATCCATTGCAACGGGGTCTGTACCTAAAAGCAGCATTTTGTAATCGGTGAAGAACTGCGGGTTGGCACCCGGCCCCCCGTCATAGCATCCCTTTATGCCGTCGGCAATATTCAGGACCACCTTGTCGCGGACCGGCGGGAAGGCACACACCTGTGCCGAGGTTTCTGCCCACAGGGTTGCATGCAGCCTGCTGGTATTGGTTATAACGCCGTAGCCCAGGTTCTTGAGGCACAATGTAAGCGAGGCGCCGGCATTTTTCATTATGGGGAGGTTGATGATCTTGTCAAGCTGCTGTGTCACTATTTTGGAAAAATATGAATATTTGCCCTGGTTCACCATGAAGGGCAGCATGTAATCATCATATTCCATTTCACAGTCCGCCCAGTAGTACCAGTCCCTGTCAATCAGCGACAGGCTGTACAGTTCACCGTTCTCATCATAATACGAGCCGCTTTCATCAACATGCTCAGTGCCCGCAATGGCAATGCCGGGATAATTTTCAGGAGTAAACCCGGTATCTCTGAGTTGCTGCATGCGCCGGTCAAAGATCACTATGTCTTCCCTGGCAATGCCTGACTGCTCAAGCTGTAAAATAACAGATTTTACAAGCGCATGGCTTGTTGAAAGCAGTTTTCCCCCGATAGGGTTAACTTTGATCCCTACTTTTTCACCCGGGTTGACAAACTGCCTCCAGGCGTCCCTAACATCATTGCATTCTCCCAAATTCCGCATGCCTCCGTCAAGCATGTTGTATACCGCCTCTTCATTGATGGTACCGTCTGATATCGATTTCTCATCGTCAACCCTCACCACCCTGCCAGGATATTTACCCGGCATTGAATTTTCATTGCGCGGGTACTTCAGCGCATCGGCAATATTTGTTTCAGTCGGTTGATCCGGTGCAATACCCGAAAGCGAAGCGGGGAAAACGGGAGTGAGGCCGGCGCCCAGGCTGCCGGCAGCAAACAATTTGAAAAACTTGCGACGTCCGCTGTCCATAATCTGAAATTTTTATTTTGCTGAATGTAAGTTGTTTATTCGCCAGGCCCTTTATGGCCTGATGACGGCCCGGCCGATTTTCATTACCATCAGGCTATCCTGCCGTTCATTTACCGGGATCCTGTTTTTCAATCTTAAGCCTGAGCTCACTGAGCTGTTCGGCCGAAAGAGCAGAGGGAGAATCTATCATCAGGTCCCTCCCTGCATTATTTTTAGGGAATGCTATCACATCCCTGATCGAATCCGATCCGGCAAAAACGGCCACCCACCTGTCGAAGCCAAAAGCCACCCCGGCATGTGGCGGAGCCCCGTAGGCAAAGGCCTCCGTCAGGAACCCGAACTGCTCAGTTGCCTGCTCATAAGTGAAGCCGAGCGTTTCAAACATCTTTTTCTGAAGTTTGCCGTCATGGATCCGCACCGATCCCCCACCGATCTCAACCCCGTTTATCACCAGGTCATATGCATTGGCGCATACCGCACCCGGATCATTGTCAAGAAGGGGTATGTCTTCGGGCCGGGGTGAAGTGAAAGGATGGTGCATGGCATAGAAACGCTTTGTCTCCTCATCCCACTCAAGAAGCGGAAAGTCAACCACCCACAGCGGAGCAAATTCGTCATCCTTCACCAGCTCCAGCCTTCGCCCCATCTCAAGCCTGAGCTCCGACAAAGCCTCCTGTGTATCCACCCGGTTTCCTGCAAGTATAAGCAAAAGATCGCTCTTCCTCGCCCCCGCCTTTTCGATCCATTTGCCCAGGGCGGCTTCATCATAGAACTTGTCGACCGACGATCTGACTGACCCGTCCTCATTCCATTTCACCCAGACCATTCCTTTGGCCCCGATCTGCGGCCTTTTCACGTATTCAATCAGGTTATCAATCTGCTTGCGCGAAAAACCGGCACAATTTTCAGCATTTATGCCCCCTACATACTCCGCATCATCGAACACGGGAAAACCATGGCCCCGTGTCAGCTCCGTCAGCTCAAACAGCTCCATGCCAAAACGGATATCAGGCTTGTCGGTCCCGTACCTTTCCATTGCATCTTGAAATGTTATCCTCGGAAAGGGCCCGTTAAAACTTATGTTCTTGATTTTCTGGAAAAGATGTTTTGCCAGTCCCTCGAAAGTATTCAGCACATCCTCCTGTCCGGCAAAAGCCATCTCACAGTCCACCTGCGTGAACTCAGGCTGCCGGTCGGCTCTCAGATCCTCGTCTCTGAAACACTTAACTATCTGGTAGTACCTGTCATACCCGGATATCATGAGCAACTGCTTGAATATCTGGGGCGACTGCGGCAGGGCATAGAACTGGCCGGGGTTCATCCTCGAGGGAACCACAAAATCCCTGGCGCCTTCGGGGGTTGACTTTATCATTACAGGAGTCTCTATCTCAATGAATTTCTGCTGGTCAAGGTACTTCCGAATTTCCCCTGCCATCCGGTGCCGCAGCTCCAGGCTGTTTTTCATCACGTTGCGCCGCAGGTCCAGATACCTGTACTTCATCCTGAGCTCATCACCCCCGTCAGTATCGTCTTCAATGGTAAACGGCGGCAACTTTGACGGATTCAGCACATCAAGTTTTTTTACCTCTATCTCGATCTCGCCAGTTGGTATCTTCAGGTTCTTGTTCGACCGTTCCCGTACCTCGCCCGATGCCCGGATTACAAACTCCCGCCCAAGTTTCCTGGCCTCCTGGCAAAGCGGGGCATCCGTCTCCATGTTAAAAACAAGCTGGGTTATCCCGTAGCGGTCTCTCAGGTCGATAAAGGTCATGCCTCCAAGGTCGCGCGATCTCTGCACCCATCCGCTAAGGACCACCTCCTTCCCGGCATGCTGCATATTAAGCTCTCCGCAGGTATGTGTCCTGTACATAAAGCAATAATTGGTTAGTTTGCTAAATTAAGAATATTTTTGCACTTGCCTTTTACCGCCACCCAAAACAATTTAAACACTAATGCAGAAAAACGGCGATATATGGACACACCAGTTTTTTCAGATGAATATTTCATGAAACAGGCCCTGAAGGAGGCTGAAAAGGCTGCGGAGCGGGATGAGGTCCCCGTAGGGGCCGTTATCGTAAGCAGCAACATGATAATAGCCCGGGCGCACAACCTTACCGAGACACTGAACGACACCACGGCCCATGCCGAGATGCAGGCATTCACCGCGGCATCAGGCTATCTCGGAGGCAAGTACCTCAACGATTGCACCCTGTATGTAACCCTTGAACCCTGCACAATGTGCGCCGGAGCTGCATACTGGACACGCATCGGGAAGATTGTATGGGGTGCAGACGATGAAAAGCTGGGCTTTACCCTTACCAACAAAAACATGCTCCACCCCAGGACAGAGATCATAACAGGGGTAATGGCACAGGAGTGCGCCGTATTGCTCAGGGAGTTCTTCCGCAACAAACGGTAGCCAGTCCGCATCAGGCGGTAACCTGCCCCAATACTTAAACCCTGCCTGTACTTCAGCTATCGGCACGATTTGTCCAGCAGCACCCGGCCGGCCTCGTCAAGTGTTTCACCGAAAGAGATGATCCCTTCCCTGTGGCCTCCCATTACCAGTATCTTTGTTTCAGCAACGCCGGTATCCCTGAACAGCCGCCTTATCTCATCAGCCATTTCAGGAGTGCCGAACGGCACCTCTTCTGAGGTAGTGGGGATCTTATTGATCAGACTGTCCCACATAGCCTGGCTGTGTATATGGATGACCGCATTGGCCTGCGCTGAGCATTCATAAATTGCCGCATGAGATAACGACTCAGACGATGCCCTCACCGGCCCTGTACAGGTCAGGCTGTTTCCCAAAAGGTCATAATCATTCACCAGCACGTAATGGTTTTCATTCAACCTGCTTAATGCACCAGTTGCAGACCCGGTGATGATAAATGTGTGGCCCGCCGCCCTGATGCTGATATTCCCGTACCCGATACCGTTATCGTACACCCCTATAAGCCCCATCTCATAAAGCTTGTCCCGCCATATATTCAGTTCATCTACCTTATGTCCTGGCACAGGCCCCGCTTCTATCCAGCGGCAATTGAATTTTATATAACCTTCATCCATTTTACCTGCAGAAATCTGATAAAACTAATCCTCCCATTTATTCGTCAGAACCCCTGGTCTTATCTGTGGCCGGAGGCGGACCTATTTTTTCCCTTTCGGGGAAAAGACTTAAAATCTCCTTCCTCCCGGCTTTGCATACCCCCCTTTCTGTTATAAGGGCTGTTACCAGGCGGGCAGGCGTTACGTCAAAACCATAGTTTGACGCCCTGCTTCCTTCAGGGGTAAGCAACACCCTCTTTATCTCCCCGTCGCAGAGACCCTCAATGTACCTTACTTCATCACCATCCCTCTCTTCAATTGGTATCTCCGAAAGCCCCTCTTCAATCTCCCAGTCTATCGATGATGAGGGCAGGGCCACGTAAAAGGGTATGTTGTTGTCACGGGCGGCCAGCGCTTTCAGGTAGGTTCCTATCTTGTTTGCGACATCACCCGCAATGGTCGTCCTGTCGGTGCCTACGATCACCATATCCACCATCCCGTGCTGCATCAGGTGCCCGCCTGCATTATCGGCAATTATGGTGCAGGGCACCCCCTGCTGTTCCAGCTCCCATGCGGTAAGCGCGGCACCCTGGTTCCGGGGGCGGGTCTCATCCACCCATACATGGACATCGACACCCTTTTCAAAAGCTGCATAAACAGGGGCCGTGGCTGTCCCGTAATCGACCATTGCGAGCCATCCGGCGTTGCAATGGGTAAGTATGTTCACTGTTTTTCCACCTTTTTTCCTGCTCATCTCCTCAATGATCTTCAGCCCGTACTCCCCTATCCTCCTGCACGTGTCAATATCAATTGAGGCAATTTCACGTGCCGTCTCAAATGCAACTGAGATTTTCCCGGCCGCCGTTTTCCCGTATTCCAACGCCCGTAACTGCCTGTCAACTGCCCATGACAGGTTCACGGCAGTAGGCCTTGCCGCCTTCAGCCTTCGTGCAGCATCAGCCATGAACCTGTCGAATGACCCATCCTGCGGAGCTTCCAGCGCAGCCAGGTACATCCCGTAACCGGCAGCAGCCCCGATAAGTCCGGCACCCCTCACATGCATATCGCTGATGGCAGTGATAACCTCTCCGGAAGTACGCAGATCTTCAATAACAAACCTGTGCGGGAGAAATCTCTGATCAATAACCCTGATAACCCTGTCATCATCCTCCTTAACCCATATGGAGCGGTAATGCTTACCGTTAACCCTCATCTGCCGGTGTTATAATTTCCCGTAAATATAGTGAACTGAAAAAAATTACCACATAACCTGATCTCTCCGGATAATGTTTAACATTTTTTATTTATCCCGGGCCGGCATTTTTTATACTTTTACCTGGTAATTCAATTAACCGCCTGTGACTATACGGCTCAATACAGCAATATTATCCTAACAAAATATCATACAAATGGACCTGTTTAAAATCATTTTCCGGGGGATAATCATCCCCGCATTGATCATTGGCCTTTCGGCGACCAGCTTTTTCCAGGCGGCCGGGTCAAACTTACCTGAAGTTTCCGCACCCCTGTATCATAATACCGGCGAAACAGTTACTTTCAGCCGGGATCAGGATGATGCATCATCTGAAGAACCGCGGCCTGTGCGCTGGCAGGATGTTGCCGGCTGGAAATATATCCATGGCGGCTCGGTCACCATTTCAAATGACGGAAGCTGGTTTGCATACTGGTACAGCCCCAACAAGGGCAATTCGGAACTGGTTCTGCAAAGCACCACAAGCGATATCAAAAAGAGCTTTCCGATTGGCGAGACCGGTGGCAGTGCCTGGAATGCAATAGCATTCAGCCATGATACCAGGTTTATGGCCTTTACGGTCTTTCCCACCGAACAGGAGAAGGAGAGGGCAGGCCGCGGTGATGCCCCCGCCAATAAGATGACGCTGATAGACCTCCATAGTGATGAGGAGACAACATATGACAATGTGAGGTCATTCTCTTTTTCGGGCGAGAACCCCGGATGGGTCGCGGT
>SLMM01000066.1 GCA_007133565.1 Bacteroidales bacterium | reverse complement strand
GGTTGTACCTGCCGGACGGGTAGTTGTGCCTGCCGGACGGGTGGTTGTACCTGCCGGACGGGTGGTTGTACCTGCCGGACGGGTGGTTGTACCTGCCGGACGGGTGGTTGTACCTGCCGGACGGGTAGTTGTGCCTGCCGGACGGGTGGTTGTACCTGCCGGACGGGTAGTTGTGCCTGCCGGACGGGTAGTTGTGCCTGCCGGACGGGTGGTCGTGCCTGCCGGACGGGTAGTTGTACCTGCCGGACGGGTGGTCGTGCCCTCAGGACGGGTGGTCGTACCGGCCGGACGGGTGGTCGTGCCTGCAGTACGTGTACCGGTTTCAGCCGGTCTTGTTGCAGTGCCTACCGCGGCCCTCCTGTCTGATCCGGTTTCAGCAGAACTCACTCCTGAACCTTCAGTCCTCCTCGAGCCGGGTGCTGCAGTGGTCGAGGTGCGTCGCCCATAGGCATCGGTAACTCCCATAACAGGCGTATATCCCCCAATTCCACCGGTTCTGCCGGCGCCTATGTAACTTCCTGATCCGCGGCGATGACCTGTGTCATAGGCAACAGTGCGCACCGGCCTGGCATAGCCGTAGTAACCGTAATGACCCCAGTAGGTATGCGGATACCACGCATAGCGGGCATATAAGGGATGATGCATCCCGTACCAGCCCCAGTGGGTTCCGAACCTCCAGGGGCTGTAATGCCATGGAGAATATCCGAAGTAAAAGGATGAGTGCCATGGTGAATAGTGAAACGGTGAATAAAACGGACTGTGCCAGCCCCAGGAAACCCCGAAGTGATAACGGTTCATGCTTCGCCAGTAAAAATCGGTATAGAACGGATCGTAGTATCCACCGTAGTAGTAGTGATCGTAATGGAACCTCCTCATCCTGGTGGACCAGTAATACTGTTCCGGACCGTAAAAATTATAGATATTTGTAACATGTCCGTCAGCATAATATTCCTGCGCATGATGAACCTGTTCATATGCAAAGGTATCCCTCCCTACAACATAGAAATCTTCAAAATATATCGTGTCATTGGGAGTAACACCATATTCTTCCCATGCGTACCTCTCTTCGGGCTGCCTTGCAGCATCTGCAGCACGTGCATCCCTCCCGGGCGCAGCCTCCCTGGTCACCTCGGTAACTGTAACAACCGGCTCGTCACCAGGAGTATAGTAAAGATCATCATACCCGGTCGAGAGATGGGTTCCGGATGAACATGCCCCTGCTATAAGGGCAATAACCATTAATATCTTGATATTTGCTTTCATGACAGACCTCCCGATTTATTTTTGTAAGCTATATTTTTGTTATTTCCTGTTTTCATATATCTACCTTGCAAAGCAACAAAATTCATACCAATTATTGGTTTTGAAGAGCCATTATGCTGAAGAACCTCTTTTTTGCCATTGCAGACAGACAGGGCAAGCAATAAGCTTGTTTATTACTTCAAAGATACTTATTGGGAACGAAAAACCATAAGTTTTATATGCTTAAAACCCTAATGCATCCCTGACGGCGCTGATAAGTGAACGTCCTGGTGACAGGGATACCCTGACCGGCGGCCCCCACCTGCCACCGGGTGCCCGGGGTGTCAACCCCATATAATAGCTGTAGTTTGGCCTTCTGCCATCATCGGCAGTCCAGAGCAGGTAACCCTCCGGCCATTCATAAAGCTGAAACATATTATACCAGTAGCTTCCAGGGAACAGTGGGCCAAAATAGAGACCGGGAATATACATATGAAAATGGGCAAACTGCAAGGTCAGATAAAAACCTTCGTCCTGATCATATTGATATCCACCGTAATCATGATCATAAATGGTTTGATACCCGTAAGCTTCTTCCCAGGACAGGGTATCGGCACCAACCACTATGAAATTTTCAAACCATATTGTGTCGGCAGGAGAAACATTGTATTCCTGCCAGGCGTATTCCCAATCCCGGTAATATCCTTCAGTCAGGTCAATGCTGTCCGTCCCTGTTCCCGGAAGGACTGCATAAGACGAACCTTCTGTTTCAGATTTCTTATCTGCGACAGTATCACGATAAAGATCGTCATATATAGATGCTATATACCCCCCGGAAGAACATGCGCCCGTTGCAAAGGCGAGAATCAAGATAATTTTGACATTTACACTCATGATTAAGCTCCGTATTGGTTATATTATGTATAATTTTAGTTAATTTGCGTCGGCTTTGTATTAAAATTTTTTAACAAATTTCATACCAGTTACTATCAGTTATGTCGAAAGGTTTAACAAGCAGGAAAGAAAATTATTCACAATGGTACAATGACCTGGTGATCAAGGCAGATCTTGCAGAGTATTCGTCTGTGCGAGGATGCATGGTAATAAAACCCTATGGCTATGCTATCTGGGAAAAAATGCAATCTGTTCTGGATAAGATGTTCAAGGATACAGGCCACTCAAATGCCTATTTCCCGCTCTTCATACCCAAATCGTTCCTCAGCCGGGAAGCTGCTCACGTTGAGGGCTTCGCAAAGGAATGTGCAGTAGTAACCCACTACCGGCTGAAAAATTCCCCGTCAGGCAATGGCATTGAAGTTGATGAAACAGCCAGGCTTGAAGAGGAACTGATAATCCGCCCAACATCGGAAACGATCATATGGAACACTTATAAAAACTGGATCCAGTCCTACAGGGACCTGCCCCTGCTTATTAACCAATGGGCAAATGTAGTAAGGTGGGAAATGCGTACAAGGCTGTTTTTAAGGACAACCGAGTTTCTCTGGCAGGAAGGGCATACCGCACATGCAACAAAGGAGGAAGCTATTGAAGAAACATTGAAAATACTCGATATATATTCTTCATTTGCCAGAGACTGGATGGCACTCCCGGTGGTCAGGGGGACAAAAACGGAGGTCGAACGGTTCGCCGGAGCGGTTGAAACCTATTCAATTGAAGCTCTTATGCAGGATGGTAAGGCCCTGCAATCGGGCACCTCCCACTTCCTGGGACAGAATTTCGCAAAAGCATTTGATGTTACATTCCTCAACCGCGAAGGCAGGCTCGAACATGTCTGGGCAACCTCCTGGGGGGTCTCAACAAGACTGATGGGAGCGCTGATCATGGCTCATTCTGATGACAGGGGACTGATCCTGCCACCAAAACTTGCACCCATTCAGGTAGTTATCGTACCAATCTACAAAAAGACAGAAGATCTTGAATTAATAAGCCGGAAGGCAGCCGGCATAAAAAAGAAGCTTGAACAAGAAGGGATAACGGTAAGGTACGATGACCGGGACACCAATAAGCCGGGATGGAAGTTCGCGGAATATGAGCTGAAAGGCGTGCCGGTCCGCCTCGCCCTCGGTCCCCGCGACATTGAAAACAATACGGTCGAGATCGCAAGAAGGGATACACTCGAAAAATCCCTGCACCCGTTTGACGGCATTGAAAACCTTGTCAGTGATATGCTTGAGGAAATACAATCCAATATTTACAAAAAAGCTGTCGACTTCAAGGAAAAGAACACCTTCAGGGTAGACACCTATGAGGAATTCAGGGAGATAATTGAAAAGAAGGGGGGATTTGTACTCGCCCACTGGGATGGAACAAATGAGACAGAGGAGAAAATAAGCAGCGAAACCAAAGCAACTATTCGCTGTATTCCGCTTGATTCAGAAAAAGAAGAAGGCTTGTGCATTGTAACCGGCAAACCTTCGGCGCAAAGAGTGCTTTTTGCCAGGGCATACTAAGATGACATCAGTCACCCGGAACATTAAGGGCAGATACTCACAAAACTATTGTTACTCTGCAGAAAACCTGTATACAGCCATATGGTGGTACATCTCGCCCGGATTAAGTATTACATCCGGGAACGCGGGTTGATTTGGCGAGTCGGGAAAATGCTGCGTTTCAAGGCATAGCCCCCAATACTGTTCATAGACAATACCTCCTTTCCCGGTAATAGAACCGTCCAGAAAGTTGCCGGTATAAAGCTGAACTCCCGGTTGCGTGGTCAGCACCTCCATTTTCCGCCCGCTTGCAGGATCAGAGAGTACAGCAGCCGTTTTCAGCTCGCCTGCAGGCCCGTCCAGTACATAATTATGGTCGTATCCACCCGGTACCTCTGAAAGATCCCTGCCAACCGGTTTCATTACCCTGAAGTCCATGGCACCTTCAACCGGTTGCAGCCTGCCTGTCGGGATAAGTTCGTCATTCACCTCGGTAAAAAGGCTTGCATTAATAAGCAGTTCGTGGCCCGTTACAGGCTCCCTGCCCCCGGTAAGGTTGAAATATCCGTGGTGTGCCAGGTTTAAGGGTGTAGGCTTGTCAGTCTCCGCATTGAAAGTGATCCTCAATTCATTATAATCGTTCAGCCCGAATGTTACCCTCAATGCAACATTACCGGGATATCCTTCCTCGCCGTCAGGGCTGAGGTACGACAAAAGCAGGCGGGGAACACCGTCGTCACCGGTCAGAATCTCAAAATCCCAGAGCCTCCTGTCCAGTCCCCGTTCACCGCCATGAAGGTGGTTATTCCCGTTGTTCGCAGCAAGCAGGTATTCGCGGCCTTCCAGTTCGAACCGCGCTCCAGCTATCCTGTTGGCATAGCGGCCCACCAGGGCACCAAAATAGGGATGTTCGCCAAGATATCCATCAAGACTGTCGAAGCCGAGTACCACATCTGAAACCTCCCCGTTCCTGTCAGGCACCATAAGCGAGGTTACAATGCCGCCATAGTTGGTTATTTCGACAACCATTCCACTACTGTTTTCCATTCTGAATATATGAACCTTGCGGCCATCCGGCAATTCCCCGAAAACTCTTTTTTCAATTCCCATCACATCTTGATTTTTCCGGTTGCCTGCACTCCCGCATGAGCTTGCCATGAACAGGGTCATAATCACAGCTATGCCCGTTATAATCAGGCAACCACTTATTATAACATTGTAATTTTTCATTTTCACCTTAGGGGATAGTTAAGAAAGGGCAAGATAATTAATTTAAATTAAACATCCGGGATATTCCGGGTATTTCAACCAGCATAACGGGCCATGAGATACCGTGACACAAAAGCCATTACCGCCGCTAAAAGTGGTGGTTATTAAAAATGTAATAAAAATTAGGCTAATTTTACACTCCTCAATAAGGCTTAGCAAATTATGGAATTCTCCATTAAATCGGATTTCGTGCCAACAGGCGATCAGCCTGAAGCCATAAGGCAGCTGGTGGAAGGTATCCTTAACGGCACAAGGTACCAGACCCTTCTGGGTGTTACCGGCTCGGGCAAGACGTTCACAATTGCAAATATGATTAACCATGTACAGCGCCCGACTCTGGTACTCAGCCACAATAAAACCCTCGCCGCACAGCTTTATGCCGAATTTAAGGAGTTCTTTCCCGGCAACGCAGTTGAATACTTTGTTTCTTATTATGACTATTACCAGCCTGAAGCTTATATCCCGGTAACTGACACATATATAGAAAAGGACCTTTCTATAAATGACGAGATAGAAAAACTCAGGCTCAGCACTACCTCATCACTCCTTTCAGGCAGAAGGGATGTCATAGTGGTTTCGTCGGTATCGTGTCTTTACGGAATAGGAAACCCGGATGATTTTCACAGCAATACCATCAAGCTTGTAAAAGAACAAGCCATTAACCGTAACCAGTTGCTCAGGAGACTGGTGGACAGCCTCTATTCCCGCAGCGAATTTGAGTTCACCCACGGCACCTTCAGGGTGAAGGGAGATACAGTTGATATTTTCCCCGCATACGGTGATATTGCATATCGTTTGGTGTTCTGGGGCGATGAAATTGAAGAGATAAGCTGCCTCGATCCTTTAACAGGATCAGTCGCCGAACAGGTGGATTCTGTTGTTATATACCCCGCCAATATATTCGTTACCACAAGAGAGAGAATGCAAAAAGCAATCAGAAGTATCCAGGATGATATGGTGGAGCAGGTCAGTCTGTTCGTGGACCAGGGGAGAAAAACCGAGGCAGAAAGGCTTCAGCAAAAGGTGGAATATGATCTAGAGATGATAAAAGAGCTGGGTTATTGCTCAGGTATAGAGAATTATTCAAGGTATTTTGACGGGAGGGCTCCGGGTACAAGGCCCTTCTGCCTGCTGGATTACTTCCCGGAGGATTTCATTACGGTTGTGGACGAAAGCCATGTCACACTGCCACAGATCAGGGCAATGCACGGGGGTGACTACTCAAGAAAGAAGACCCTTGTTGATTTCGGTTTCCGGCTTCCGGCAGCCATAGATAACCGTCCCCTGAAATTTGAAGAATTCGAGGGCGTAACAGGCCAGATGATATATGTAAGTGCCACCCCAGGAGATTATGAGCTGGAGAAATGTGAGGGGATCATCGTTGAACAGGTTATAAGGCCTACCGGGCTGCCGGAGCCTGAAGTAGAGGTGCGCCCAACCAGAAACCAGATAGACCACCTTATGGGCGAGATAAACACCAGGGCAGAACGAAACGAACGTGTGCTGGTAACAACCCTTACCAAACGTATGGCAGAAGAGCTCACCAGGTATCTTGCAGGTATGAACATCAGCTGCAGGTATATACACTCCGATATTGACACCCTCGAAAGGGTCGAGATAATGGAGGGCCTTCGTGAGGGAAATTTTGACGTTCTTATAGGGGTAAATCTTCTCAGGGAAGGCCTTGACCTGCCGGAAGTGTCACTGGTTGCAATTCTGGACGCGGACAAGGAAGGGTTTCTCCGCTCAGCAAGATCGCTCACCCAGACAGCAGGACGGGCTGCAAGGAACATCAACGGCAAAGTCATCATGTATGCTGATACTATTACTCGGTCAATGAGGCAAAGCATTGACGATACAACCAGGCGCAGGGAAAAACAGCTTGCCTACAACAGGGATAACAACATCACTCCTGCCCAGATTGTAAAATCCACCAGGTCGTCGTTAAAAAAATTTCATAAATACACCGATCCTGAGAAAATTGATGTTGCAGCCGATCCCGTTGTGAGATACATGGGAAAGGAAGATATTAAGAAAGCGATGGACAAGGCACGCAGTTCAATGGAAAAGGCTGCCGCCGAGCTTGACTTTATTTCAGCAGCCCGGTACAGGGATGAATTGTATGAGCTTGAAAAAATGTCTGACAGTAATAAAACATGATTCAGACCTCCGGGGTCTTCATTTTTCATTAAAAATTTTTTTTATTAAAATTAATTTGTAGTTTAGTAGGTAATTGCACTTTCAGAGCAGTTAAGGG
>SLMM01000072.1 GCA_007133565.1 Bacteroidales bacterium | reverse complement strand
TTGAATGGCAGGACGGCACCACCGGCCCTTATTACGATGTACAGGAGGAGGGTGAATATACGGTAACGGTAACCGACTGGACCGGTTGTTTTGCCATAAGCTCTGTTAATATTGTACGGTTGATTGCCGATATCGGCATAGCTGAGCTTGTTGCACCATTGTCTGCCTGCGGGCTCGGCGAAGAGGAGCAGGTAACAGTTAAAATTGAGAATTTCGGCACCGACACGCTGAAAACAGGCAGCCAGTTTGACATTCATATCTCAGCAGGCGGGGGCGAACCGGTCGCCGAAACGGTTATCCTTGAGGAAACCCTTTATCCCGGTGCAGTAAAGGAGTACACTTTTTTGCAGCTTTTCGATTTTTCCGAACCCGGCACATATACCCTGGAGGTATATACAGAGCTTGAGAACGATAACGACAGCTCAAATGACCTGCTTGTTGCAGACTTTGATGTGTATGGCTACCCTGAAGTGGATCTGGGCGGAGATATGACCCTCCCGGCATGGGAATATGAGCTTGATGCAGGAGCGGGGTTTGCCTCTTACCTCTGGCATGACGGCAGTCAGCAACAGACATTCACAGTAACAGACACGGGACAGAGCATTGTTTCGGTAACCGTTACTGATGAAAATAACTGCCAGACGTCCGATGAGGTAAGTATAACACTCCAGGTGCTTGATATTGCCATCGATTCGCTGCTTTCGCCGTTAACCAGGTGCGGCGCGCCTGAGGAGGCCCCGGTCCATGTCCGGGTTACTAATTCGGGCAACATTCCGGTAAAGTCCGGCACCTCCATCTTTCTGGGCTACTCGGTCAATGAAGGCGCAGAAACCATTGAAGAGTGGGTACTCGGCAACGATCTTGCCCCCGGCGATACTGCCAGTTTTGTCTTTGCATCCACCGAGGTGCTTGAGGAGGGCAACTGGTATAACTTCTCGGTGTTCCTCCAAATGGAAGGCGATATGAGAAGCGAAAACGATACGGCCGGGGCAAGCATAGGGATCTTCGAGCCCCCGGTGGTCGACCTCGGTCCGGACATCATGGTGGAGGTACCTGAATACACTGTTGATGCAGGCGGGGGCTTCGAAGCATACCTGTGGCATGACGGAAGCACCGGGCAGGAATATACCGTAAGAGATCTCGGTATAAACAATATAAGCGTAACCGTTACCGATCAGAACAATTGTACTGCATATGACACAAAGCAGGTCCTTATACTGGTTTCGGATATCGGAGTATCCGGCATTGAAATCCCTGAGCCGGTTTGTTCCGGCGCACCCGGGAGCATCAGGGTTGAAATATCAAATTACGGGAACACCAATATATCGACTGCCTCAACCATTTATGCAGCCTACAGTATTGGCGGGGCAACCCCGGTCACCGAAAGGCTGATACTTTCGTCAGCACTGGGAGCAGGCCGTACCGTTTATCATGATTTTGAGCAGGAGGCACTGTTCGCCGAAGAGGGCGAATATACCATCAGGGCGTGGACCATCTATGCATCCGATCCTGTTTACGAAAATGACACTCTTTCTGCAGAAATCAGCGTGGGGCGCTCACCCTCGCCTGATATAGGCGGAGGAGAAAATATCCTTACCTGGTCGCCGCTGCTTCTCGATGCAGGCAGCGGTTACAGCTCATACCTCTGGAACGACGGCAGCACCGGGCAGACCCTGCTCGTTGACTCTCCTTCAGAAGGGTGGTACAGCGTGATGGTTACTGCCGGCAATCAATGCACAGGAAAAGATTCTGTTCATGTAACCTGGCCCGAGGCCGATCTTGAGATGATCTCAGTTGACGGCCCCCCACCGGCATGCGAAGCAGGCGACCCCGGCGAGGTCAGCATAGCGATTCGCAACGCCGGCGTATATGGCCTGCCCGAAGGCGATCAGGTCATTTTCCATTACCGTATCAACCAGGGAAGCACCGTAACCGAAGAGGTGGAACTGGAAAACGGGCTGGCTCCTGAAGAGATATTCGAATATACCTTTTCTGCCCTGGCCCGGCTGGGTGGCCCCGGCACTTACGAAATCCTTGCCTGGCTTGAATACAGCAGAGACGGCAATGCGGCAAACAACAGCGCGACCTACACTACCGAGATATACGGCTACCCCGGTATTGACCTGGCTCCCGGGGCCGATACCCTTTTCTCCGGCCTTCCCCTTACACTTGATGCCGGCGGCGGTTTTGCCTCCTACAACTGGCAGGATGGCAGCGCCGGGAGGACTTATGAGGTAACGGACTTCGGGACCTTCTGGGTTACGGTGGCCGATCATTACGGTTGTGAAGCTTCAGACACAGTTATTGTCCATTCGCCGGTAAGCTCGCCCGCACTCTCCGGCCCTGACAACCAGAGCCTAAGCGTTTACCCCAATCCTGCCACCGACAAGCTGTTTGTGGTTATCGGGGGCGTGGCTTACACTGACGAGGCCCTCATTACGCTGGTCAACCTTGCCGGAGTAACTGTTCACAGTATGCAGGCCACAGATGCCGGCCGGTTTGCCCACGAGATAGATGTCGGGTCACTTCCCCGGGGCAATTACATATTGAGAGTTTCCCTTTCGGGGAGGTACACGTCAAGGATGGTCGTGCTGAGATAGGCATACCTCTGGGTTAACCGGTGTATGCCCATGGCCCGCAAGGCTGGTGTCACTTCATTGAGCCATCACTGCTGCCGCTTCAGCGGAACATGCTCAGCTCCATCATCCTGTCCATGTAATGGTCAAGCCGCTCCCTCAGTTCCGCCGAAAGCTCCTCCTGCTCAAAGTTCCTTGTCATGCGCACTATCTCGTTCATCAGCTGGAGCGAAGTCCTTTTCTCAGTATCCAGCTGGGTGGCGAGGCGGCGGGGGAAGCGCAGGTAATAATCCATCTCCGACGAAATATAGTCAAAGTAACCGGTTACAAGCTCGTTGCCCCGGTCATCAGCTCCGGCCAGGTAGTAAGCCTCGGCCACGGAGAGCATCATGAACTCATAAGGCACCCTGTCGGTTGGCATCAGCTCCATACAGCGGTCCAGTACCCTCACGGCCCTGAGGGTATCCCCCTCCTCGGTAAGGGCGTTTGCCAGACGGGCGAACTTGTGCCTCAGCCTCAGTATGCTGAGAGTACGGATATTATAATGGCAAAGGTGCACATCAGGTTCGTTCATCCTGCCCCAGTCGAAATTATGCATGAAGTTCTCATACATCACTTCGGTGTTTACCCTGCCGTGGTCAAAATCGTCGCTTTCGGTATGTATCGGGACAAGCCTGAAGGCAAATCCCTCGAGCTGGAAATAAGGCTCCAGTCCCAGTGCATCCTCGGTACCTCCGCTTACGAAATAAACCGGCCTCTCCCAGTCAAAATTGGCAAGCAGGTCAAGCACCATCATCTGGTTTTTAACAAGGTAGTTTCCGTCAATCCGCCAGTCAATCGACTCAACGATCTCATCCCTCAGCTCCGGCGCCACCGTCCCGTTCTCTATTACCCTGTCGGCGTCAACCCTTATCCTGAAGTTTTTCGTGGGTATGTAATCGATCATCCTTGCGCCCGTCACACGCAGCTTGCTTCGGTCGGAATCGTCGGCCACAAAGTCGATCACCCTCCTGACGTCAACATAATCGTCGAACCTCTCGACCATATATATCAGGTTATTGGTGCCGTCAACATACTTGTGCCTTTCGAGCGAGAATGGCACCGGAGGCGAATCGTTCTTCTTTTTCTTCATCTGTGTGATATACCACTCGGCATTGAGCAGCATCAGGTTAACCACCCTCACGTCGGTCCGCACTCCTTCAACCTCCTGGGCATACCACAGCGGGAAGGTGTCATTGTCGCCGTGAGTGAAGAGGATGGCATTGGGCGCCGTGCTGTTCAGGTAGTTAAAAGCAAAATCCCTTGCTGTGAATCTGCCCGAGCGGTCATGGTCGTTCCAGTTCTCCGAAGCCATCAGCGCCGGCACCAGCAGGAATGTAAGAACGGTGGCCACTATAGTACTGATATTCAGCGGTATTTTTTTTCTGAGCGTTTCAATAAGTGCCAGGACACCCAGCCCTATCCATATTGAAAAGGCCATGAACGAGCCCGCGTAGGTGTAGTCCCTCTCCCTTGGCTGCAGGGGCGTCTGGTTAAGATAGATTATTATTGCCAGGCCGGTAAAGAAGAAGAGCAGCAGCACGACGGTAAAGTCGTTCTTGTGTCGTTTGTAATGGAAGAACAATCCTATCAGGCCCAGCAGAAGGGGAAGTGCGTAATAGGTGTTCCTCGATGGGTGGTTGGCTATATGGTCGGGCAGATCAGACTGCGGCCCCAGGCGCAATTCATCAATAAACCTTATACCCGTCAGCCAGTTGCCCCTCAGCAATTCACCGTGCCCCTGAAGGTCGTTCTGCCTCCCTGCGAAGTTCCACATAAAATACCTGCCGTACATGTGCCAGACCTGGTACCTGAGGAAGAACCTCATGTTTTCTGCAAAGGTGGGCCGGGTGATCATCTGGGTCTCTCCATCTACCGTCACTCTCACCTGCCGGCCCCTCACCATTCCCCACCGCTCATATTCACGAATATGTCCGGGACTGCTGTCGCTCCACATCCTGGGAAAGAAACCGGTGAAGTCGGGGTGGTGCTCCGCCACCAGCCTTGGGGTTGTTTCCACATAGCGGCCATCTTCCATGATGTACTGCATTCTCCCGTCCCTGACACCGGTCTGCGGTGCCGAATAGTACTGGCCGTAAAAAAGCGGGGCAGTACCATACTGCTCGCGTCCCAGGTAGGAGATAAGCGAAAAAATGTTGTCGGGCGAGTTCTGGTCCATTGGCGGGCCTGCCGATGAACGTATCATAACCACTGCATAGGACGAATAGCCTATCAGCACCATAGTAAGGCCCAGCAGGATGGTATTGATAACCGGCCTGCGGTTTTTATGAGTGTACCATAAGCCGTAGGCAAGGAGAGCGGCGACAAGCAAAATGAAAAAAAGCACTCCGCTGTGGAATGGCAGTCCGAATGAATTGACAAACACCAGCTCAAAGACACTGGCAACCCTGACCACCCCCGGTATGATGGCAAATACGAAAGCCCCGAGCAGCACCACGGATACCAGCGAGGTATATACTATCCCCCTTGTTGTTACCGGGTATTTTTTGAAGTAGTAAACAAACACTATGGCCGGTATTGCAAGCAGGTTGAGCAGGTGGACCCCGATCGAAAGCCCCATCAGGTAGGTAATGAGGATGAGCCAGCTTGCCGAATATTTTTCATCGGCCACATTCTCCCATTTAAGTATGGCCCAGAAGACCAGGGCCGTAAAGAGTCCGCTGGTGGCGTATGCCTCGGCCTCCACCGCTATGAACCACTGGGTATCAGAAAAGCAGAAGGCCATTGAACCTACCAGTGCCGCACCCATCAGCGCCATTGTTTCATGCATTGACGGCTCACGGCCGGGTGCCACAACCTTTTTGCCAATATGCGTTATTATCCAGAACAGCAGCATTACCGTAGCTGATGCGGCCAGCGCCGACATGGCATTCATGAAAACTGCCGCCAGTGAGGGGTCAGGCGCCAGCATGGTGAACATCCTGCCCATAAGAATGAAGAAGGGTGCACCCGGGGGGTGAGGCACTTCAAGCTTGTAGGCGGCTGTGATTCGCTCGCTGCAGTCCCACCAGCTCGCTGTGGGCTCCAGGGTCATGAAGTAAACTGTGGTGGCGATCAGAAAGACAATCCAGCCCCCGATTATGTTGATCTTTTTGTATGACGGTACGGTCATCTGTTTGGTATTTGTCCGTTAGCTCCGGATTATTTTGTGCAGAACCTATCAATTGGCGAAATTATAACTTTTAGAGAAAATAAATGGCATTATTGTTGTTAAAAAGGCTTATTCTGCGGCCAGGCACAGCAGCATCGCCCCCCGCACCTGCCGCCATCCCTGCCGATGGAGCATTTTTCGCCGCCGGTTTCTGCAGCAAAAGCCGCGGCCCCTGCCTCTTTCACCGCCCCTCGCATCGCAGTCCGTTTCGCCAATTGCTGCCATGCATGCCACTGGAGCCCTTTTCGCCGCTGGTTTCTGCGGTAAAAGCCGCGGGCCCTGCCACCCGAGCCCGCTCTGCCACCTGCGACCCGCTATTTTTTAACAGTAACTATTTCGGTTATAATTTCAATTATTGTATTTTAGCCATATTGCAAAAAACCGGAGGCAGAATGAGAACGTTCACTTGTATTATTGCGGCATCACTGCTGATAGCCTGTGCCGGCAACGGGGCATATGACGGTTCGGCGGCGCATGAGATGTGGGATCAGGGCCGGATATATGGCAGGGTCTCGGGACTGCCCGGGCCTAAGATCCTGCTTTACGAGCTATATGGCGACAGGGTGAACCTGATAGATTCGGTCATGACCGACGGCGACGGCACCTTTGAATTCGTTTTCGCTCCCGAAAGGAGCAAGGGGTTGTACCGGCTTGCCATGGGGGTCAGCACCATTCCGGGCGACCATGAGAACCACCGGCAGCGTTTTGACCTGATATGGGATGGCAGCACGGTGGTGTTTGAGACCAGCTATGCCACACCTGTAGACTCCATGAATATCATTCTTTCACAGGAGAATGAGCTCTACTACCGTTACCTCAGGCGCATGAGGGAATATGAGAGGATGATTAACGCCCTCAATGCCGCCCTTGTCGAATACCCGTCGGGCGACAGCTTTTACCGAAGGCTCGAAAGGCAGCACCGGCGTGTGCAGAACCGCCGATCCAACTTTGTCGACAACATGGTGAAAAGGAACAACGGCACCATCTTCGCATCGATAGCCCGGTTCCGCAGGCTCCCCCGTGTAGGTCCCCCAACAGACGGGCAACAGATCGAAGAGCTCAGGGGCAGCTTCTTTCGTGAGGGGCAGTTTGCCGACTCTGTGCTACTGCACACCGACCTTATCCCGCGCAGCATAATGAGGTACCTTTCTCTTTACACCAACCCGTCGCTCAGCGATCATGATCAGCAGGAGGAGCTCATACTGGCAACTGACGTTATCATGCGGCATGCCATGGCCAACGAGGCTGTTTACTATTTTGTGCTCGAGTACCTGATAAACGGCTTTGACAGCATGGAGATGGACCTGGTTACCGAGCATCTTACCGGCCGGTACCTACTGGGCAATATATGCTTCGAAGAGGGTATGCTTCTTGACCAGGCCGAATCAGTTGAGGCAGATAAGCTGGAGGAGGGAGACGCGGTGCCCGGTTTCAGTTTCCGTGCGCTGGACGGCAGGA
>SLMM01000087.1 GCA_007133565.1 Bacteroidales bacterium | reverse complement strand
TTGTCAATCTGCTGCTGGTAGGATTGGATGGGTTGCCGGAACCCTCTGCCAGCCTGAATGTCTATCCTAATCCGGGCAACGGCATATTCCATATCTTATACAGGGCCAGTGCACCGGCAAGGCTGACCCTTGAGGTGCTGTCGGTGACGGGCACCCAGGTATACGTAAAAGAGTTTCACGGGATTGATGTTATCAATGAGGTCATTGACCTGCAGCATCTTGGCAGGGGAGTCTATTTTATGAGGATAATTTATAACGGCAATGTAAGCTGCATTAAGCTTATCATAATCTAAAAAATATTAATATCCATTCCGAGGGAGAAAAGGAAAGAGGTTTTCTCCCTTTCGGGGATTCGGGCAAAACCTAGGCTCATATCGAAAGGGAATACTAACCGCAGCAGATGAAAGTTTGCCGTTATTTTCGCACCCCATGAGAAAAGCTCATCCTCCTGCCATACCGGCCTTCCGGTATCAGGGTCCTGTTTCCTGAACCTGTTAGTGCCCGCGTCAGCAAAAACCCGGGCATTGATACGCTTCAGGTAAACTATTGAGGGTACAGCAAAATCAGGGTATGCGAGCGGAAAAGAATAACTGCTCCTGACAACCCTTAGTTGCTCGGTTGGTTCTCTCTCATATCCGCGAGGAAAAGCAACCATGCTGCCATAATAGTATTTTACCGGGTCCTGCCTCTGAATTGCGGCATCCAGCCTCAGGCTGTGATGAGCAAAGAGGCCGGGGGCAAAAACTGTCATTTCAACTGCATTGATAACTCCCAGGTTTTCCGATTCAAAGGGTGCACTTCTGCGCCGCCACCTGAAAACCTGTCCCCACCTCGGGGCAAGGTCCCTCATGCTGCGGCGCCTGTATTGCCATGCTGTCAGTCGGGTTTCAACCGTAGTCATGCCCCTCCTGTAAATATCCTCACGGTCATAATGGTACAGGGAGTTGTTGTAATTTATCCTCAATCGCGGCTCCACGCCCCTGATCCTTCCTCCGGACGAGAGGTTGAGTGGTACATATACCGTACTCCGCAGATCAAGCCTGCCATATGTGATATCGCCTTCATAGCCGGTAGTGTCGCGCCCGGCAAATACATCAGGCCTGCCACCGTAATCAAATCCTGCCTCGATAACAGGATACCACCCCTTCCACTCAAAGCTGCCATGGACCATATTCCTTCCGTCCCTGCGCGAATACCCGATAATGGCAGTGGCAGTGTTCAGCAGGTTCTGCGATAAAAAAGTAATGCCCGGGTATATCTGCTGACTCATTAAATCATCGGCGGTGTAGTCAAACCAGAAAGGTGCGCGACTGTGGAACCTGAAAAGGTTGAGGCCTTTCCTGTATGGCTCCGGGTCCCATGAAACCTGCCCGACTGCGCGCCCTGTCATGGCCCCCCCTTCCTGAAGTGCCAGCGTGCCGGCAGCTTTTCTAAACGGACCCTTTTGCCGGACATTTTCATAGTGCGCGTGTTGAGCCGTATCGAAAGGGGCTATGGCAATGTCAAAGCCATCTGCAGTATAATCCGACCAGGCAAACATCTCTCCCGAAGACGACAAAGCACCATCAAAAGCACCATGCACCGGAGCGGTGAGCTGCCTCAGCCGGCCATCCTCACGTTGCAATGCGAAGAGATTATCAATGCCGCTGATATCGGAGTGGAGACATATCATGCCGTCACACGCGAACAGGCCTGAAATATTCACCGGTTCCGGTACGGTTTCATCATTCCACAGGCCCGTGGACCGGCTGACCGATACCACAGCCATGCCCTCCGCTGAAGAGGATATCGCAAATATTTCATTCCCGTTTTCGGCGAAAACAGGCACCTGCAGATGGCGGCCGGCAGGAGCGGGGTAACGTTCTACCTCCTCCCCCGTAACGGAATTGATCACAACAAGAGAGCTTTTGTTGCCCTCATCGACATCTACAACCACCAGAAAAAGTCCGTCAGGAGCAAAAGAAGGAGCAAAATGCCTGGACCTCCTTGATAAGATCCTTTCATGGCCCGTTTGCATGTCAAGTATCCATACTTCTGAAAAACTTCGAAGGTCCCACCGGGGATCGGACCGGTATTCGGACCATGCAATCCGGCTCCCCGAAAGGGTTATCGAGGGCGAAGAAAACCTGCCGGGAAAATGGAGTCCCGTTTCGGAACCGTCAACACCTATCCTGACAATCTCATCAGGATGGCCCGGCCCCGATTTCAGTGCAATAACAGCCGTGTCTCCCTCCCATGCCGGATAGCGGTAATTAAGGTATAGTTTCCCGGTGCGCCTGTTCAGGACGGTGTGCCCTTCAGGATTTGGGCTGTTGTTCAGGCGTGAAATTGAGTCCCACTCCGCAGCAGCGCTGGCAAGTACTTTTTTATGCAGCGAGCGAAGATCACTACCTGTTTCACTCTTCATAAATGACCCAAAAGGTGCAGGATGGAGAGGCCTCCGGGCTGTATGACCGAGCATGCCCGACCACAACTCCGGCCCGTGCTCCTTCCTGAGCGCCGAAACCATAAGGTAGCCATACCGGTAATGATCAGGCACATAGTCCTTGTAAGAACCGAAGAGGAACTTATCATAAGAAAAAAATGTGGAATCTGAAGCCAGCAGGGCTCTTAGCGGCATCTCAAATGATGATGACCTTCCACGGCCGGCCCTGGTAAGAGCTGATTCAGCAGCTACAGCATCACCCTCCAGAAACCATAGAGGTAATCTCCCCACGGCAATACCGTGCGCCTGTTCACCGAGCAAAAATGAAAGAGCCCGGGTAAGCCCCCTGTCAAGCCTGTCAACCTGTACGACATGTCTCTGTTCATGCACTGCCAGATGTTCCAGCCAGTCGCCGCCCCTCGGATGCTGAGGAGGAAGCGGATAAATCTCCATCCTCCTTGGCGCCCAAATGACCATCCCGTTCGACCTCACATCGTGGTTGTGCACAATAACAGGAACAGGTGAAGGCATATGGCCGAGTGTATGTCCTGTAAGTTCCCGGGCCTCAGTAAGCAGTCCGGCCAGAACTCTTGCCTCCTCCTCAAATGGCCCGGGGAAGATAATAAGGTGGCTCCCCGTATTGACCTGCTTCCAGCGCACCGACCACGGAGGCTGGCCGCTCTGGTAAAACTGGGCATGGAGCTGGTAAGCATGAAAAGGTATAAGCAGCGAAAGGAGCAGTATTATATTCCTGTAGTTCATAATTAATCGGGTTTACAATGATATTGACCCGCTTTCAAAATATGCTTTTCAACCCCCTGCCTTTTTGATTTTGTATCCGGCTTCCGACAGTATTTCAACCACCTTGTCGCGAAAATCACCCTGTATCAGGACCTCTCCCTCCCTGGCCGAGCCTCCGGTGCCAAGTCTGGTCTTCAGCATTTTGCCAAGTTCTGAAAGATCCTTTTCACTGCCGGCAAAACCGGTAACCAGCGTGACCAGCTTGCCCTTCCTCTGCTTCCTGTCCAGCCACACACGCAGGTCCTGTTCATTCGGAGGAAGCGTTTCCTGCTCTTTGTCCTGTTCTGTTCTGTAACTGAATTCAGGATCGGTTGAATAAACCACCCCAACCCTTTTTTTTCTGTCCTTCTTTGGCATATCATTATATCATTTAAGTTTCTAATTTCTTGCCATACACCCTGTTCCCGGAAATTCACCCGGAAGACAGATCTTCCGGCAGACTATCAGACAAAATCTGTTGCTGCCCGGAAGTGCCCTGTTTGATGCGATTTTGTGAGCTACCAGCAAATTTAACTTAAAAAATTTGGAAAATTAAAAAACACGTTGTATCATTGTGATATCATTTTGATATCATCTATTATTTGTTTAACATATTTGCATATCGTATTAAAAAATCATTAAATCATTAATGTCATGGAAAAAGAAAAAAAACTGGCCCCCTACATGGGGTACCCCGGGGCAATAATTTCACTGGCCCTCTTTGCCGGCCCTATTTTGCTGGCCGTGTACGTAAGCCCCTGGTGGCTGTTCCTACTGATTGCCGATGCATTCTGCTGGGCCGGGCTGCTTGTGGTCAATCCGAACCAGAGTGCCGTACTGGTGCTTTTCGGGAAATATTCGGGAACAATTAAAAAGAACGGGTTCTACTGGATAAACCCCTTCTTCATGAGGAAGATCATTTCGCTCAGGGCAAGGAACCTGAACTCAGAACCGATCAAGGTTAACGACAAGCAGGGCAACCCGATCATGATAGGCATCGTGCTCGTATGGCGTGTCGAGGATACCTTCAAGGCAGCCTTCGAGGTTGACGATTTCATAAGGTTTGTCGATATACAGAGCGAGGCGGCCATAAGAAAGCTGGCAGGTTTCTACCCTTATGACAATTTCGATGACGCCGAGGCAGATATTTCATTGCGGTCAGGTGGTGAGGAGGTAAACAACGAGCTGGAAACCGAGCTTAAGGACAGGCTGAAGATAGCAGGTATCCATGTAATGGAGGCCCGCATTGCATACCTGGCCTATGCCTCTGAGATAGCAGGGGCAATGCTCCGCAGGCAGCAGGCAGCAGCGGTGGTGGCCGCACGGCAGAAGATTGTCGAGGGTGCCGTGAGCATGGTTGACCTGGCGCTTGCCCGCCTTTCGGAACAGGACATTGTCAGCCTCGATGAGGAGAAAAAGGCAACCATGGTAAGCAACCTGATGGTGGTGCTCTGCTCCGACAAGGATGTAAGCCCCGTTATAAATACCGGGTCGCTATACCAGTAACCTGACGTGCCCGCCACCTTCCATAAGATGATTAACAAACGACAGCCGGCAGCTTATGACAAAGAAAAAGAAACCATTCGTACTGAGATTGAGCCCCGAGATGATGAACGCCCTTGAGAAGTGGGCGGCCGATGAGTTTCGCAGCGTCAACGGGCAACTGGAGTGGATAATTAACCGTGCACTGAGAGAGTCGGGCAGACTCAGGAAGGATGATGAAGGGCACAAGCCGGGCCAGGGAGCGCAGGGAAAGCATAAAGGAAGCGCCGGGCGGCAGCAGGTGAAATCAGATGGGCAACAGGCAGGATCGCGGCGGGAAGACGGAGAAGGCCCGGACAGCGACAAAAAGGACCATTAATAAAAACAAAACCATGGATGCAGGATACAGCGAAAGATTGATAATGCACGCCCACTACCCGAAAAAACCGGTGTATTTCAATACAACAGCGCTCAAATACGTGCATTTCTATGCCTGCCTATTTGAGCTGGCCGAAAAGGGCATAGTCAGGGCCGCAGAAAAACGGTTATGGTGCAGGGAGACTGAAACAGGCGACAACGTGCTGGATTCAGTTATTGAACTGATGGTTCCCCTTTCGGGGAAAAAACTGTTGAGAATGCAGTCCCTGGTTCCAAGGAAAGCCGCGGCCGTATACAAGCAGCAGCTTGAAAGGATGAGAGAAAGGAATCTCCTGCTGAGAGAGGAGATCTATTTCATCTCCTGGGAAGTGGGAAGCAGATACAGGGCACTGAAGTACGACCTGCTCAAGCCGGACATTACCCGTCTTGAAAGGTCGCTGGTGTACGGGAGGAAGCCTGAAAGGGAGACCTGGCTTATGGCAATCCTCGCCGGAGAGTCGGGATTGTTCAGCAACATATTCAGGTCAAAGGAGTTCCGTGCCAGGGCAAAAAAAAGGTACAAGGAGCTGCTTAAGAGTGATATGCTGGTAAACGACGAAACAATTTTCCTGCTGAGGAAAACCCTCAGACGCTCCCTCAACGCACAGAAAGCCACCACATCCTATGGAGTGGGGTAAAAGGCAGATGTTTACCTGGGAAACCTAAAACCCAATGACCATGATTGTGCCGGAAAACCTTTAAAAACAAACGGCCGACTTTGCATCAGATCGGGAAAGGAGCAAGTTATTTCTGACTAAATACGACCAAAATGAAAAAAACAGTCTTTAACGGCAATAAAGCAATAAGATTGCTGGCCGTTGCAATGCTGATGTTGCTGCCAGCGCTGAACCTGATCGCCCAGCAGAATATCCTTCTGGAAACCGAGGCTCGCAGGCTGCTTGAACACTTCTTTAACCGCGAAACCGAAGATGTTAGGGGAATGCTGGCAGAGGAGCTTAATTCAATGATACCTGAGGGGCAGCTGGAGGAGATAGCCGATGGCCTGGAGGCCCAGCTTGGCATTTTCGAATATGTCGACAGGGTAGTATTTGATACAGCCGGTGACAATGAAATCGTGTTACTGGTCTGCCGGTTTGAAAAGATGGAGATGGGTTTCAGGGTAATCTTCAACCGTGAAAACAAGGTGGCAGGTTTCCATTTTGTGCCCGCCCCGGCCGCCAGCTTTTCACCACCGCCCGGTTATGCCGACTCAACTCTTTTTACCGAACATGAAACTGAGATCGACTGCGGCGACATCGTTCTGCACGGTATAGTGACAATGCCTGCCACACGGCAAAATGTACCGGTTGTTGTACTCGTCCATGGTTCAGGCCCCCATGATGCCGACGAGACCATCGGGCCCAATAAACCTTTCAGGGATCTGGGATGGGGACTTGCATCCAAAGGAATTGCCGTGCTCAGGTATGAAAAACGGACTCTCAAACATGGCGGGACGTTTGACAGGAACAGCTCTACCATTTGGGACGAAACGGGGAATGATGCCCTTGCAGCCGTTGAGGCCGCAAGGAGTATTACGAGAGCCGACCCGGACAGGGTTTACCTCCTGGGGCACAGCCTGGGTGGTATGCTGGCCCCGGCCATTGCCTCAAGGGATCAGGCTATTGCCGGAATAATCATAATGGCCGGGAACTCAAGGCCGCTGCAATACCTTGTGCCCGAGCAGTATGAATATCTTATGAGCCTCCAGGGAGAGCTGACTGGCCAGCAACAGGATGCACTGGAGGAGATCAGGGAGCAGGTAAGGGCAGTAAGTGAAAACCGGCTTGAGGGTCTTACCTATCGGGAAACACTGCTTAACCTGCCGCCGGCTTACTGGGAAGACCTGAACAGCTATGACCAGCGTTCAGTGGCAGCCGGACTTACGCAGAGGATCCTTGTGCTGCAGGGCGAAAGGGACTACCAGGTGACGATGGAAGATTTCGCCGGCTGGCAGAAAGCGCTGGAGGGGCATCCCGGGGCAAGGTTCATATCCTATCCCACGCTCAACCACCTGATGATGGAAGGAGAAGGCGCCCCGAACCCTTCCGAATATTTCGAGAAGAACAATGTTTACCAGGGGGTTATAGAGGATATCGCCTCCTGGATCGGGGGCGATTGAACGGAGAGGCAGGGCGGCAACGGCAGGAGCGCTT
>SLMM01000162.1 GCA_007133565.1 Bacteroidales bacterium | reverse complement strand
TTTTTGTTCTTTCATGTTGTCTGCATTAAGCGTATAAGGCAATGGATTCTCTCATGCAGTAATGGATCTGGAAGAAAATAACAAGTCCGTTAATGCAACAATTCAGAATATTACGGTAACCGGAAGGGTTGCTGATGCCGACGGGGTTCCGTTGCCCGGTGTATCTGTTGTGCTCGAGGGCACTACAACAGGCACTGTAACTGATATTAACGGTAATTACTCTTTGCCCAATGTTCCGCCTGATGCAATTCTTGTCTTTTCCTATATCGGAATGCAAACTCAGAGGATTATTGTTGACGGTCAAAATGTTATCAATGTTGCTCTTGTTGCAGAGACCATAGGTATTGATGAGGTTATTGCCGTTGGTTATGCCGTCAGGGTTGCAGGGGAGGTTACCGGATCGGTTTCGGCTGTCCGTTCAGAAGAGATTGCAAATATGGCCGCTGTAACTGCGGCGCAGGCACTCCGGGGATCAACATCAGGGGTGACAATTACCAGTTCCAATACCCCCGGAGGAGGTTCCTCAGTTCTGATTCGCGGGCTCGGTACAATTAATGATAACAGCCCGCTCTGGGTTGTTGACGGTGTGCCGGGAGCAACTGTCCGGCCCGAAGAGATCGAATCAATTACTGTACTTAAAGATGCTGCATCCCAGGCTATTTACGGAGCAAGGGCTGCCAGCGGGGTTATACTTGTTACCACCCGCCAGGGCCGCAGGGGCCAGCCTGCCAGGGTTGATGTTATGGCGAGGACCGGATTCAAGCAGAATATCCGTGAGTATGATCTTATGAATACACAGGAATACGGGGAGATGCTCTGGCTGAAAGCTGCAAACGACGGAAGGGTCAATTATGCCCATCCCCAGTTCGGCAGCGGCCCAACACCTCAGATTCCCAATTATATTCTTCCTACCGGTGCATCTTCAGCTGATTACTCGCTTTATGATGACAGAATGCCTCATGAGAACGGCACCCCCACCAATATCATAATGAGGGCCAACAAGGAAGGAACCAACTGGATGAGGGAGCTCAGCCAGACAGCACCCTACCATGAATACAGCCTGAGGGTGAGCGGAGGAAGCGATGATACAAATTACGCGTTGCAGGCTGGTTACCTGAGGGAGGAAGGCATCCTTATCCTGACCGGGCATGAACGTTACAACCTCCGCTCAAACTTAACATCCCGCCTTGCAAACTGGCTTGAGGTTGGTAAGCGAATTGGGGTTGAGTATGGCGATACATGGGGTTATTTGTCTGATCATGGTGAAGGGTCGGCAATATCCTATACTTACCGTATGCAACCTATTGTTCCCGTTTACGACGTGATGGGGAATTTTGCCGGTACTCAGGCAGAGGCAACCGGTAATGCAAGGAATGCTGTATTTCTTATGCACATAGACAAGGATGACAGCGATAAAGAGCTCCGGTCAAACGGTAACGTTTACCTTGATGCAACTTTTTTCGAAGGGTTGACTTTCAGGAGCCTTGCCGGTTATACCTACAGGGCAAGGGACAGGTACAGGTATTCGGTTGTTGAGAGGGCATTTTCCGAAAGGGGCATGTATGCCGGTACTGAAAGGAGAAGCGATTTCGGCTTCCAGTGGAACTGGACAAACACCCTGCAATACAACAATACTTTTGCTAATCTGCACAACTTAACACTCCTTCTCGGTACAGAGATGGTGGATAACATGTCACAGTATCACGGTGGGTCTCGCCAGGACTACCCGTTTGAGAACCCTGTATACATGGTTCTTGATGCAGGTGAGCGAAACCAGTCAAACTACGGAAGCTATAGCGAATGGGCTATTTTCTCATTGTTTGGGCGGATGAACTACTCATACAACAACAGGTACTTTTTTGAGGGGGTATTGCGCAGGGACGGCTCATCACGGTTCGGTCCCGATTCCCGGTACGGCATTTTCCCGGCCGTATCTGTGGGCTGGAGGCTCAGCAATGAGGATTTCATGAGTTTTGCAACCGAAAACTGGCTTGACTACCTGATGCTCAGGATAGGATATGGTCAGACCGGGAATGACCGTGTGGGTAACTACAACGCCTATTCAACCTTTGAATCTCACATAACCCGGTCATTCTACCCGATCCTTGGTCAGGACACAGGAGTAGGTTCAGCAGGGTTCCGTGCCGCCTCGATTGGCAACCCAAATGTGAGGTGGGAATCAACAACTACCTATAACCTTGGCATGCAGATGAACTTTCTGCAGAGATGGAATATGAGCGTTGATCTATGGAGAAGAAATACAAAGGATATGCTTTTCAGGCAAAGGATACCTGATGTACGTGGAACCGCTTCCTCGCCTTCGGTTAATGTAGGCGAAATGATGAACAACGGTTTCGATTTCGAACTTGGATACCGTGGCTCAGCAGCAGGCGGAGAGCTTGGATATAACATATCGGTTAACCTGTCAAGATATGTTAACGAGATTGTAAGATTATCTCCGGTAGCAGACGAGAGACTTGAAGGTGGCGATTTCCGCCAGATGAGATATACTATGGCTGAAACAGGAACTGCTTTCCCTGTATTTTACGGGTATAAAATTGACGGTATTTTCCAGACCGATGCTGAAGCTGCCGCCCATCCTCCCGCCTTTGGTACCAGTTACAACCAGGCCGGCAAGTTCAAGTTCAGGGATGTAAACGGCGACGGGGTAATAAACGCTGATGACCGTACCATCATAGGCAGTCCACATCCCGATTTTACCGGCGGACTGAATTTCGATCTCAACTACAGGGGATTCAGGCTGTCAACACGTTTTTACGGCTCATATGGAAACGAGCTGGTAAACTATGTGAACAGATGGATAGACTTCGGCCAGTTCCTGGGTAACCGCAGCAAGAAGAGGCTTTACGAATCATGGGGGAGCCCCTATCTTTCTGACAACAGTAAAGCCACAATGCCGAAGATCAGCTTCTCTGATGAGATTGACCAGTATGCGTCATCCTATTTTGTTGAAGATGCCTCATACCTGCGTATGCAGAATCTACAGCTTGGGTATGACCTGACCAACATACTGAATCTTAACGTAAGACAGATGTTCATATATGCCCATATGACCAATCTCTTTACGCTCACAAATTACACAGGCCTTGATCCGGAGGTTAACAGGGGTGGAGTTAACATGGGTATTGATGCCGGTGCCTGGCCAACCCCGAGACAATTTATGCTTGGGATAAATATTGGCATTTAAAAAAGCGTAATTAAACAGGAAAATTAAAACATTATTGCTATGAATATAAAAAACTTAAAACTGATCACCAGTCTGCTATTGGCAGTTATATTCCTATCATCATGTGTGGATGAATTGTTGAATAAACAGCCTCCCGGGAGTGCTGCAGGTGATATTATAACCACTCCGGCAGGAGTTGAGGGGATTTTGATAGGCGCCTATGACAGGCTTACTACCAAAAATATGTTCGGCGGGGCTTTGGCGGACGACTGGACATATGGTGAATGTGCCTCTGACAATGCTTATAAGGGCACCTCATTTGGCGACCAGATTCTGTTTAACGCGGTAGAGCGTTGGGAAACTCTTCCTTCAAATGGTTATATGGCTAACAGATGGCGCGATTGCTATGAAGGTGTTGCCAGGGCTAATGATGTGCTGGACTTTCTGAGAGCTGTACAGAATAGTGACAATCCTGTACCTGAGCCACGTGCTACACAAATTGAAGCCGAAGCCAAGTTCCTGAGGGCATGGTATCATTTCAAGGCAACGAGGATCTTCAGAAACATTCCATACATCAAGACAATTGAGGAGATGGGAGGAACTCTTCCCGAGGATGTGCCGAATGATAGTGAAGGCTGGGAAGGTATCGAGGCTGATCTCCAGTTTGCCATTGACAATCTTCCTGCAACCCGGCCACTTGGCCATGCGGGACGTCCGTCCAGGTACTCGGCAATGGCTGTAAAGGCACACGCTCACCTATACCAGAAAGAGCTCTCCCAGGCCAGACCGCTGCTTGATGCGATAATCGCCAGCGGGCAGTTTGAACTTGCCGATCATTTCAATGACAATTTCAGCGCATTTGGCAACAACAATAAAGAATCAATCTTCGAGATACAGATTGCAGTAACCGGAGAGACTACCGGCAGCACATTGAATAACAACAGGGCAACAGCTCACCAATCCGGTCCTGTTTCTGTTGGTTGGGGTTTTTACCAACCGTCGCAGGATCTTTTCGAGGCCTTCCAGGTAACCGACGACGGTTTGCCAGTGCTTAACCCGGAGGATCGTGTTCCGCTTGCCAATGATATGGGTATAGCAAGCTCTGAGGAATTTATCCCGACCGACCATCCACTTGATCCCCGTGTTGATTATACCATTGCGCGCCGCGGTATTGACTTTAACGGCCATGCAATTCATGAGGGAAGGGCCTGGATAAGGGAGCAGAGCAATGGAGGTCCCTATATGACCAAGAAATTCCATTATTCAGCAGAGGAGATGACAGCCGGCTTCTACCGGGCAGGAGGCTGGGGCGCAAGGAACGTAAGGTCATACCGGCTCGGTATTATAATGCTTTGGAGGGCAGAATTAGCGATTGAGGAGGGTGATCTTACATATGCACGTGAGCTGGTAAATGCCATAAGGGAAAGGGCAAGAGACAGCGATCCGGTTATGGGGAGGGTCACCACATATATATTTGATGGACGCCCGATTGAAGTTGACTGGGACCAGCCTGCAGCTAACTACAGGATTGAACCGTATCCTGCAGGGCATGCCGCTTTTGCCAACCAGGAAAATGCACGCAAAGCCGTCAGGCATGAACTGCGTCTTGAGACTGCAATTGAAGGGCACCGTTTCTTTGACCTTCGTCGCTGGGGTATCATATCTGATGTTCTGAATAATTTTGCTGTAAATGACAGTAAATTCAGGACTTTCATGCAGGGTGCAACCTTTAATGCCCCAAAAGATGAATACTGGCCGCTTCCTGAGGCTCAGCTTGATATTCAGGATGCTCTGACACAGGATCCAAACCACTAGCTGCAGTTGCAGGAGTGAATTTATTACGATGACATCAAAGGGGGGCGGGCATAATTGTTAAGTCCTGCCCCCTTTTCTTGTACCCATCTCTTTTATTAGTTCTGCAACTAATAAAACATTAAGGCATTATACTTTAAAACAGATGTCTATGAAAAGAATATCTTGCAAAAACTTATCCCGCCGTGAATTCATCGGCAAGGTTGGTCTTGCCTCTGCAGCTTTTACTGTAGTTCCTCGCCAAGTTCTCGGCGGAACGGGTTATACCGCACCAAGTGATATGATAAATGTAGCGGGAATTGGCATAGGTGCCAGGGGAGCTTCAGTCATACAAGGGATCTGCTCTCCCGATGAACCTCTTGTCCGTCCCGGCCGGCAGCCTTCGCCTCTTCCATCTCCCCGCATCAACCATGCCAATATTTATGCATTGTGTGATGTTGACACAGATAAGGCAGCCTGGGTGTTCAATGGTTATCCCAGGGCCAAAGTTTATACCGACTGGCGTGAGATGCTTGAAAAGGAGCCTTCGATTGATGCTGTTGCCATAGGCACTCCCGATCATACCCATGCGTGTATATCAACTGCATTCATGCGTGCGGGCAAGCATGTTTTTGTTGAAAAGCCTATGTGTAAAACCGTATTTGAGGTAAGAGAGATGGTTAGGGTTGCCAGGGAAACGGGAGTGGTAACACAGGTAGGTAATCAGCGCCATGCTTCAGATGATATAAGGGACTCGGTAGAGCTTATACAGTCTGGTGCAATTGGATTTGTTCGTGAAGTTCACATGCACACAAACCGGCCGGTCTGGCCCCAGGGCAATTTAAGCCGTCCTGCCGGAGTGCCGGTTCCATCTTATATTAACTATGATGTATGGCTGGGCCCGGCACCTGAGAAGCCCTACCATCCAGATATTCTTCATTTTAACTGGCGTGGGTTATGGGATTACGGTACCGGTGCACTGGGAGATATGGGAGCGCACATAATTGACTGTCCGATGTGGGCTTTAAACCTTGGTTTACCCACAAAGATCCATGCAACATCAACACCTTACAATGATGATTTTCTTCCTCAGTCTATGATGGTTACATATGAGTTCCCTGCTCGTGGTATCAATCCCCCTGTAAAGGTTATGTGGGTAGATGGAGGCCTGAGATCACCACGACCCGGTGTGCTTGAAGATGGCAGAGCTGTGGGTTCAGTTGTCTATTATGGCGATAAGGGGATATTAATGCATGGTAATGGAGGTAGCAATATATCATTTGTACCTGAGAAACCTTTTGAAAAGCCCCAGCCTTGGCTTGAGCGGACTTCAGATATTTTCCAGGACTGGATTGATGCGATAAAGAATGGGACCAGGCCGTGCAATGATTTTGCCAAAGCTGCTGATATGACAGAGATGATGTTGCTTGCCAATATTGCAGTATTACATCAGAGGGATAATGTAACGCTCGTGTATGATGGAGCAAATATGAGATTTGTTAATTCGACGGCAGCCAATGAACATTTTCATTATCCTTACCGTGATGGCTGGGCTCTTTAGGCTGCAGAGTAAGCTGCGATCTGGCAAGGTTATGTTGGATCCCTGATATATAAAACGATTATACAAAAAATAATGCTTATTAATTATGAAAGAGAAAATGAAGAAGCAGATATCTCGCCGCGATTTTTTGGGCAGTGCAGCTGCACTTGCCTCGATTGCCTTTATACCTTCAAGACTTGCCGGTTGCAGTCCGGCGATTAACGGTTCGAAGTTTGGCGGTGTTCAAATAGGGGTTATTTCATACAGTTACCGGAGCATGCCTGCAACTGCAGAAGATATACTTGGATATTTGCAGGAGTCGGGTCTTACCTCTGTTGAGCTTATGGGAGGCCCGATTGAAGAGTTTGCGGGAATTCCCCAGGTAGATATTCCGCGTTATCCCCGGGGAACTGAATTGACAGATGAACAGGCAACAGAGCTCCGTGATGCCAGGGAAAGACAGGCTTTAGCTCAACGTGAGTGGCGTACATCAGTTGGCATGGACAAATTCAGGGAACTGCGTCAGATGTACAATGATGCCGGAGTTAATATTGATATTGCCAAGCTGGGGCGCCCGGAATGGTCGGATGAAGAGATCGATTACGCTTTCAATGTTGCGAGGGTTCTCGGTGCTAGAGGTATAACATTCGAAATTTCCATGGATGCTGCACGTCGCATGGCTCCGTTTGCTGACAGGCACAATCTTTATGCGATAATGCACAATCACGGTCAACCGGCTCAACCCGGCTTCAGTTTTGAGGATCATCTGGCATTTGGAAGAAATCTGATGCTGAATTTTGACGTGGGTCATTATTACGGTTATACCGGCAGGCACCCTAACGATGTAATAGAAA
>SLMM01000078.1 GCA_007133565.1 Bacteroidales bacterium | reverse complement strand
GCACAAGATCGACATTGACCCGCGGGCGGTGGCCTCGGTAATGCTGGTTTCAGGGGGGTACCCGGGTGATTATGAAAAAGGCCTGGAAATCAGGGGGCTGGATATGGCTGCTGCAGGGTCCGGGAATGCAGTGCAACCGGGAAGTGAAGAGACCATCATATTCCACGCGGGAACAAAGGCAGCAAACGGCAAAGTGGTTACTAACGGGGGCAGGGTGCTGGCGGTCAGCTCGCTGGCGCCTGACATGGAGCAGGCCCTGAAGAGATGCTACAAAACGGCCGGGCTGATAAGCTTCGACAAAGTTTATTACAGGAAAGACCTGGGGAAGGATCTTGCGAAGGAACCGGGGAAGGACCTGGAAGGGTAACAGGACCACAAAAAACACCAGCCGGATGCTGCTGAGACTTCTCAAATACAACACAACCATTGGATACCTTTTGATCCCGCTGCTGGCGGTGGCAGCATGGCTGCCTTCTTTGTTGTCGCCCGGTTATGACCAGATGGTGTTCGACCAGGCTCCAATGCCGCTTTACGGGCTGTTGGAGAACTACCTGCCGCACCATACGCTGGTTTCAAAGATCGTTGCGCTGGTACTGGTCACCTCTGCCGGTTTCTACCTTATCAGGATCAATAACAAATACATGCTGCTGCAGGAGCGGACGCTGCTGCCGGCTTTCCTGTTCGTGATGATAGTGAGCAGCCTGGATCCGTTGCACAGGCTCCATCCGGCCCTCATATCGATGCTTTTTCTTGTACCGGCCATCGAGAAGCTGCTCGACTCATACAGAGTGGAGCGACTCAGCTACAATTATTACGAGGCTTCGTTCCTGATAGGGCTGGGAAGCCTTTTCTATTTCAACCTTATCTGGTTCGTGATCATAGTATGGGTTGCGCTTCTGATCCTCAGGCCGGTTATATGGCGCGAGTGGGCTTTCAGCATAATGGGTGTGCTCACCCCCTGGTTCTTCCTGTTCGCAGGCGACCTGATCCTGCACGAAAACGCCGATTGGAGCATTGCACTGGTAACCGTAAACTTCACAATAAAGGAGGTCTATAATTATGTACACCTTGCAGAAATCATTTTTTTCGGGTTCCTGCTGCTGGTGGTTCTGTTTGCCAGCAGGAAGATGGTCCGGTCAATGGGTGCGATGAAGGTGATCAGGAGGAAGATCTTCCTCCTCTTTTTCTGGATCTTTGCCCTGAGCGTGGCAACCTACCTGCTGGTGGAGAGCTCCAACATAGAGATGCTTGTGCCAGCCGCACTGCCCGTAGCCTTCCTGATAAGCCACTACCTGCTTTCAAAAAGGAAAGGGCTCTGGCCAAACTTCATGCTCTGGGGTATCGTTGCTGGAATGTTAATCCTGGCTTGGGGGCCGTGGTGACCGGGTCATGCAGGCTTTAGCCGGGCCCGCTTTCTGTGCACTGGCAGCAAACCGTGCCCGTCCCCGAAAGGGAAATAATAAAACATCACAACCGCCTGACATACGACAGAATGCCTACAGCCGTGCCGGCCCGCCCGTCCTGGAAAGAGATGAATACATGGTAGATGCCGGTGCTCTGGATCTGGATATCAAAATAGGGGTAGATCTCGCCTGTCGATTCTGAATAGTTGCTGCCGATGAGCCCCCTTGTGTCGAATATCTGTATTATGCCCCTTCCGGGGGATGTTTCCGAATTGCAGACCGAAAGCCTGTACTGGGTGTTCCTGTTTAGAACCATGGAATATCTTGCTACAGGTGCAGCATGTCCCGGCTCGGCTGCCTCGAGGTCAACCTGAAAATCCCTGAGATAGGTGGCCTCACCAAGTTGCCTGACGCATATATCAACGAGCTGTTCGAGGGTTTGCGAGCTCAGGGGAGCTACCACGGCAACAAGGAATAGAATTGCTGTAAGTCGTCTCATCCGGCTATTGTGTTATTATATTATTGCGTATGTTTTCTGCACTGGCAGTGATGCTGGTCACCTGCTGGCGGTCTATATTCACATAGCTCCGCTGGTTCTGGACTACCACGAGCATCCCGTCACGTTCGACCGCCTGCGGCTCATCTACCTCGTATACTATCTCAACCTTGTCGAACTCCTCTTTTATGCCCTCGAGCATGGCGGTGAGCGGGGCAAATCCGGGATGCATTGCCTGGTGGCTCCTAAGTAATATTATCAGCTCGTTGAGAATTATCTTCTGCTCTCCGATCCGTTCATACAGCTCTTCTTCAGGTTGCTCGGCGGCTGCCCGTGTCAGCAGGTAAAGGCCCTCTATCCACATGCCCGCCACCATTGCCGTGCTTAAATGAGTCCGCCGGGACTGCCTCAGATGCTCATCGGTACGGTTATAGCTCTGCATAAAGCTGAAGGAGAGCATGCCGGGATCTGCCCGGGATATTGCAAGCTGCTCAATGTTGTCGAAGTCGAACAGGTGGTCTGCTTCAATACCGGCAGCCGCCCCTTTCATGGCTGTGATGTAGCCAGGCAGGGCATCCGTTTCGCCACCCATTGCCTGGTACCCCATGCCGGTGCCAAGAATCCCCATAAGGACTGCATTCCCAATGTCTGTGGCCGGTTGTGGCATCTTTTCTGCCGGCAGAAGGAAGGTGCCGGACCAGGGTACTCCAAGGTCACTGATAAGGGCGGGTATCTCTACAATGGGAGAGAAGCTGTATATGATCTCGCCAAGCATATCATCCGGTATCGTCAGGTCATGATGGGGCGCTGCTACAACGGGAGCACCAGGCATGTCTGCATCATTGTTTGCGGCAGGCTCCCTTCCCTGCCGGCACGATACCGCCAGTGCGCCAAGCAGCATTATTACTAAGGCCTTTTTCAGCATATGCTTAATTGTTTGCTGTCAAACAAATGTACATGATTTTTTTTTATTCTCGCCCTGTCACTTTGCCTGATTGCCCGAAAACCTGCCGGCCAGCCAGCGGGGCAACATCACAGCCCCGATAAAGAGATAGGGATAGTAGCTAACAAGGCGCCATATGAGTGCCATCACCACGGCAACCCCAACAGGCATAAAGTCGCCCAGGTACCGGGAAAACACAAACTCTGCAAACCCGCTTCCGCCGGGGGTCGGGCTCACAAGCATCATGATCCACATAACAAGCTGCCGGGCAAATATCAGTATATGGTCCAGGAATTCATACACCCTCACATTGAAGAAAAAAGCAAGAATAAGGAAGTTCACAACCCAGTACCTGGCGGTCCACGAAAAAAAGGTAGCTGCAAAGGCCTTCAGCCAGAAACCGGCAGATTTGCGCCTGAAGGTTTTAGAGGTGTTTATCATGTCAGTGCCCGTCTCATGCATCTTGTGCCTCCACTTCCTTATGAACGGAAGGCGGAAGATCCAGAGGAGCAACCATTTCAGTCCACGTGGATTCACAAATAGCCCGTAAGCCACCAAAAGCACAAAAAGGAACTTGACTGTATAGCCTATTAGGGCAAAATAGAAAAACTCGTTTGTGAACGATACCACCTCCTTGCCGGGTTCAACCCCGATGGCGAAAAGTGAGCTGCCCGAAACAATCAGCAGCAGCAGCGGGAACATCAGTATAAAATAAAGCTCGTCAAGGAAAGAGGTGGCCATTACGACCGATGTGCTCCGACCGAAACTCAGTCCCTCACTGGTAACAAAAAATACCGCCACCCCTGTGCCGCCTATGGCACTGGGGGTAATTGCCGAAGAGAACTCCCACAGCATTATGACGTTGAAGCACTGCCGCCACGAAAAATCCCCTTCACTCAGTATCTTGAGTCTGATCATATAACCCAGGTCACGGATTATCATCATCAAAAAGGCAATGGCAATCCAGAAAAGGGAGTACCAGGTAAAGGTGATCAGAGAGAACAGGTCAACGTCCACCTCACGCTGAAGCAGGTACGCCACCACACCCAGCCCGATAATTATCGGATAGATGATCTTGCGCACATGCTTTTTGGTTATTACCTCCCCGTTCTCTTTCCTGTTCTGCGGCATTCGTCGGATAATATAATTATCGGAGCGTAAAAGTATTAAATCTTGACGTTTTTTTAGCGGTTCAAGCCTGAATTTAACGTTACAAAAATATTATCTTAGCGTTTGCCGGCAAACGTAAGGCGTTAATTAAATCTTAGATAAATGGAACTGAAACAGGCAATAGAGAAAAGGTCGAGCATTCGGGTTTACAAACAGGATCCCGTTCCTCTGGAAGACCTGAAGGAGATGGTAAGGCTTGGCAGCCTTGCCCCCAGCGTAGCCAATTACCAGCCCTGGAAATTTGTTATCGTTACCGACAGGAAACTGATGAGGGATATGGCGGCAAAGGTTGCACGGAAAATTGAGGATATCCCTGCCAATGAATCGAGGGTGGCAAAGAATGTAAAATCGCAGGTTGAATGGTTTGCCACCTTTTTCCAGGATGCTCCGGCAATTATTGCAGTTGCCATGGAGCAGTACGAATCGGTTCTTGAAAAAGGTGTGGTGATAGACCATGACGAGATAAACAGGCAGCGAAACTACCCCGATTTCCAGAGTGCCGGAGCATGCATCCAGAATATGCTGCTGGCAGCAGTCGACATGGATTACGGCGCCTGCTGGCTAAGCGCCCCGATGATGGCGAAGGAAGCCCTGAGCAAAATGCTGGGGCTGGAGGAAAAGTACAAGCTGGTAGCCTTCGTGGCAGTGGGCAGACCCGACAGGATCCCCCAAAAGAAGCAGGCCAGGGATATTGATGAGATGGTGAAGGTGATCGGGTGACCTCCGTTGGCTCATGGGGATGGTACAGGCAGCCTCAGGCCGGCAGAACATGGTAAAAAATTGCGAAAAAGTGGCTTATGCTGCCGCCAAGCACAAACAGGTGCCATATAACGTGGTTGAACCTGTTCTGCCTCCTTATGTAGAACCATACTCCCGCGCTGTAGCTGATCCCGCCGGCAAGCAACCAGTACAAACCGCCTGCCGGGACGTTCCTGATAAGAGGGCCCAGTGCGATCAGGATGAGCCAGCCCATTGCAACATAAATTATTGCAGATATAAGCCGCAGCCTGTCGTTGTAAAAAAACAGCTTGAAGATAACCCCCGCCAGGGCAAGTCCCCAGATAACCCCGAAGATGGACCACCCCCACGGCCCCCTCATCGAAACCAGCGTAAAGGGGGTATATGTTCCGGCAATCAGGACATATATAGAGGCATGATCGAAAAGATTCAAAAAATGCTTTGTCTTCCTGTCCCTGAAAGCATGGTAAAGGGTTGATGCGGTGTACATCATAATAAGGCTGAACCCGTAAACCGAAAAGCTGACGATCTTCCACGCGTCGGGTTCCCTGATGCTGGCAAAGACAACAAGCAAGGCGAGTCCCGCAATGCTCAGCAGCACCCCGATGCCGTGAGTAAGGCTGTTCAATATCTCATGAAGGTAAAGAACCCATTTTCTTCTTTCCATATATCAATTCTGTCTATACCATGTAAGGAACGTCTTTTTCTTCATGTTATTTCAATATCCATACTTCCAGTTCTGATATTTCGCTATTAGTACTTCTGTTAATCCCGGCCAGCTCCTGGCATGCTTCATCGGATGAACTGGCTGTTACACCATCTCTTGAATATCCATGTGGAAAATTACAATAACTAAGATTCATCACTGAGCTAACCATAAAATCATGTCCACTCCCAAAGGTTGGCCCATAAGATTGATGGTTATAAACAGCACGGTCTCTGCGTACTACAGGATATCTCTTTTGACTGGTTATTGAAAAAATAAACCCATTGCCTTCTCCATAAGCGTTTACTGAAGTCCAGTGATAATCATTATACCCTCCAAAAACAAAACCATTATCCAATTTTATTAACGTAATGGATGGCCCCCTTGTGTCGCACAGATTATGAAAAGCTTCACTTGAAGCGCCATCGGTCGTTTTTGAATAGCACATTTCCCATTTCTGAAAAGGATTGCCTACCCAATTGTTGAGCATAATCTGTTCTTCACGTGTTATGATGGATGTTCCCTGGAAAAGGTCGTCGGGATATGGATCCGGCAATTTTACAAAGCTGCCACCTGTCAGGAAAATCGTGTCGTTAGAAATGCTTAATACTTGATATTCCTGAGTAAGATAACCTCCCTGGGTATGATCACCCCACGAGTACGCCTCATCCCAGTTGTCAATGTCTGCAGCCAGTATACCCGCAGAGGGGCTGGCTTCAAACAGGGGGTCGGTTTCTTCTGTCAGGTATCCTTCATCTGCATGATCACCCCAGCCGTGGGCCTCGTCCCAGTTGCCGATATCATCAGCCTCTATGCCAGATGCCGAATGGCCGGTGAAAAGCGGATCAGTCTCTTCGGTAAGATAATTTTGCAGATCCGAGATCTGGCTTTCAGTGATTTCCCCGGTAAGGATATCGGCCGTACCTGAGTGCAAGGCATAAGGTACGCTCAACAGCTGGCTTGTACCTGTAATGGTGTATGTGGTTCCTCCTGAAGGGTCGGTCTCGGTCTTAATGAAATACGGACCGGCAGACCAGTCGATATCTGAAAATGTTCCTGTCAGTGGCACTCCTCCGCCAATTTCAATGGTCAGCAACCCATTATTATTTGTTTCGGGATTGGGATTGTAAATCTCCTGGTATACTACAGTGCCGTCAATTGAACTCTGCAGGATACTGACTCTCAACCCAACCTCCTGGTTGGTTACAAGCTGGTCGCCTGCATCGCGTATCACTGCCTGGAAGCTCATCTTTTCAGGCGCCTGTGCAATTGATACCGCTGCTAATGTAACTGTCAATAAAAGCATGTAGACTTTCTTCATAGTTTAAAATTTTTATATTCTGAATACTTTAAGAAAATATATAACACTTTACAGGCCGGTCATATAAAAAGCAGGGAGTGATGAATTATTTCCGGATTTTTAAGGTTTCGACTTCAGGTTCGGATAAACTGAGAGGAGTAAAATTTATTCCGGAATTTCAGATCAAATTACAAAGAAGTTGCTATTTATGCAAACTTTTTAAAGGCATTATAATGAATGACTCCTGTAAACGGGAAAATAAAAAATGCCCTGTCGTTAAGATCAATGCATTCGGACTAAGTCTGTTTTGCAGATCGTGGAGATTAGGGGAGTCGAACCAGGCACACTTATATGCTGTATTAAAGCTTATTACCAGGTACGTATAAATTGAGGTATCCTGATAGGTTCTCTACAGAAATAAAGCTAAAGAAAGTTGTTTACGTTTACTTTTTTCGAGCCAACCAGGTCGATCCCTTTAGCTTCCAACCTTGCTTCTACCTTCCAGCTCATCCTGATACGGCCGCGATTTGCCATATTGCCAAGTGCCACCAGTGTTTTTGCCAGCGGGTTGTCGATTTCGCCAATTTTGCCCGCCTCGGGTATTGGTATTTTAAAATCGTAGGTTTGCATGAACCCTGCCCGGTAATCTTCATCTGTCTCCAAAACAGTTTCCTGCCTGAAAACCTCATTCGATCTGGTTCGTGACTCATTTT
>SLMM01000184.1 GCA_007133565.1 Bacteroidales bacterium | reverse complement strand
CGGCATAAGGCTTTTTATCAACCCCTGGTTTACCGTTCCGCAACGTAAAAAGAAATAAACCCTGGTGATAATAATCACCCGACCCGAAATCGGTTATATCCCAGCCCAGCATGTTGCTTATTATTTCATCCGTATCAGATTTCCGGGTTTTCCACTGTACTGGTTCCCAGTATGCCCAGGGAGGTAACAAGAACCTCATTTCTGCCAGGAACTCCTTTGCATTTAGAAGTATCCTGTTTATCTCGCTTCGTTTCATAAAATCCCTTTTTTAGCTGGAAAGATCTATCTGCATATCCATTTTTAAAAACTTTCTTGGTAATATAAACATTATTATAATAAGTCAATCAAATGTTATGCTACTCTTTGCGATTAATCCAATTCGGCAGTTCGCAATCGAAACGGACCCACACCGTTCCATTTCCAGAACCGGTGTCACTTTCAATATTGCTAAAGATAATAATATCTCTTCCGTGGATAGGCAAACGAATCAGACCATGCCATATTGGAATAGCTTCCACGAGCACCGCTTTTAATACCTGTGACAAGCCTCTGACCGGGAATAAAGATGGAAAGTCCGCTGCTGTTCTCCCTCAATATGGCATAGGTCAATCTGGCAAAAACTCTCTCCAGTCCCGTCCACCAGTAACCCAGGCAAGATTGAAACGCGCCATATAACCTTTTGAACCCGGGTGGCCTCCTCCTTCATACAACAGGTAGATCCATCCCTCCGAGGGTGTGCCGGCCCTCCCGGCAGCCAGCGAAGAGTAGGCAAAACCTCCCTCTTCAACAAGCCTTTTCACCGGCCATGTCCTGCCACCATCGAAACTGGCCCAAACGGTTCCCCGCACCCTTCCTGACTCCGATTCGACATTGCTGAACAGCAGAATATCGTAATCTTTCAGTGGCAGTCTTACCAGTCCAGCCATTAAACCATAATCAGTATCCTGAGGCCCATCAGGCAAAACTTCACTCACCGCAAGATCCTGCCAGGTCTGGCCGCCGTCATAACTCCGCGCTGAATAACGCATGCGCGGATCCAGGCCATCGGTAGAAACATGGCGGCGGGAGTTGTAGTATATTGTACCGTCCGACAATTCCACCATTGCAGCCTCACCGGTACCTGTTGCAGGAAATGGCTCGCTTGTATACCAGGTAACGCCCCTGTCATCACTGTAGATTGCGTTGCTGTAATCTTCTCCCCACTTGCTTCTGTCACTGTAATCCCTGTAGAACCTCGATGGTCTAATCAGACGACCGGCATGGGGTCCGTAGCTCAGGATTATCCCTGTTTCATTCATGTGCATGGAAGGCATATTGCCGTATAAATCGGCATGCAGATCAATATAATGGATAACCCAGCTCTTTCCGTGATCGGCGCTTCTGTAGACTGTTAATGGTGAGGGTGGATGTCCATCCTCAATAAAGACAAAGATTGCTCCGGTACTCTCATCAACGGTTACCCCACCCCCGTGAAACCCCGGGTCGGAGACAATTATCTCATCACCCCACGTTTTACCACCGTCCCGGCTTAGCCTAACCCTGTATTTCCCCCTGTTGCCGGTGGCAATACCTCCCCAGGTAGCAATAACAGTACCATCTAAAGCAACAACAACGTTGGGAAACCGTTCGCCTGAAAATACCTCCTGCACCTCAAATTTCTCCCGGCCATCGCACCAGAAAGGATTTTTTTCAATGTTGCCGCATGAAAGCAACCAGAAAAGCGCAATGAATACAGTTATATTTCTTATCATGTTTACCATATTATTATTCCTCAAACCTCTCCATCACCTCTTTCCAGTTGGTGAAAATAAGGCCTTCGTCTTTGAAGAACTGATGTACCACGGGGTCGGCAAAAAGATCCACCTCCCATGCACGCTGCTGCCAGGAACCGGTGATTGTTTTTCCGAACTCGCTTTCGAACTGCGGATGAAAAATTATCTCCGTAAGTCCGGGCTGCAGTGTACGTACCTGCTCAAAAAACCGTTTGCGCACCTCTTCATATGTATCTCCTCCCGGTACGGATGAGAAATAGTCAAGTTTCGGGAGCGAATAGCTGTCCAGCATATCAAGCAGCCTGTCAGTTACGGGATAGCCTGCCTGCCGGTATCGTTCAACAACCTCCGGATCGGAAAAATCGATCACCATGGCAGGGATGTTGTACTCTTCGGCAAGCCTGAGGTATATCTCAGTGAACTCATTTGTGGCAAAGACCGTTCCCATGTGGGTATCCATATGGTCTGGGCGGTATCCAAGCGACAGGGTGTATTCTATCTGGGCCCTGAGCTCCTTTTCAACCTCTTCAGGTGACGCGTTCATCGCCACCTCCTGAACACTGCGCCACATGTACCCTTCAGGATCAACCAGTCCGGGAACCTCGGCGGGATCGGCCACTGGGCCCCAGCGGTGGGTGCGCCACTCGCTTGTCAGGGTAAGGTGAATACCCACATCGTATTGCGGGTTTTCAATGGCCCATTTAATGGCATCTTCGTAGGCAGGGCAGGGAGCCATGGCGGCGGCGCTCTGTATATACCCGTTTTCCATCAGGTATATTGTAGCTTCATTGGCTTCTTCACACATACCCATATCATCGGCATGAAAGATCAACACTCTTTCGCCTGCAGGGAATCCGAGCCTCTCAGCCCATGTCTGATGCTGATCGATGGCAGTTTCTTCTGTTGTTGCCCCTCCTCCGCATGATATAACAAAAACAACCATTGATATGGTCGCAAAAATACCGGTCAACCGGTGAATAAATCTGGAACTTAAAAAAATCATCTGATTAGCAGTTTTTATGGTTAGGATAATAATACAGGTTCAATACTGACAAAATCCGGAGATACCAGCTAACAACCCGCCGGAAACTTTCAGGGAAGGCCGGCCGGCCTTCCCTGAAAGTTAAAGTTAAAGAAGAATTGAGTTAAACAGGAGCTTGTAGGATGAGGGCGTTGATCCCCTGAACTGGGGACAGAAGGAGAAAAGCACGATCTGCCCCTCACCCTTTTTGACCCAAACCATTGCAACCTGCTCTGAAAGAAGGTCTTCATTCTTAATAAATCCGCTCAGCAATATATCTTCCTTCGGGAATGAAGCAATAACCCTCCTGTCCATGTCGAAATAGGGAAAGCTTGTTGCAAAAACGGGGTTGCCACGGTGAAACACTCCTGTGTATTCAGGCATGCCCAGGGTCAGGGGATGATCAGGCCTGAGCCTTACGCGCAGGAATGATCCGGTAACATCAAGCCCCTGGTTCGAAAGCCTGCTCCCGATGTCAGATACCGGCAGGCTGAACTCCTGTTTTTCGCCGTTATCCTCCTCAATGCTCAGGTTGCCCATGAATATGGAGGTGGACCTTCCCCACGAAACCACTTTACCCCCGTTATCAACAAACGAAAGAAGATTATTCAGTCCTTTCTGCTCCATACCTTTGGCATATTCGGGCGGGTACCGTGTAATGGTGTAGTTTCCGGGACTGCCTCCCCTGCCGGCCATCAGGGCTGCCTGTGACTGGTCGGGCAGTATCACCAGGTCAAAGTCGCGCTGCAGGTTGGCCTCCTGCAGGTCGGCCGGCCTCAGCACACGGTAAGGGATATTGTATGTGTCAAACAGGTACCTTGTCCATCCTGCATCCATATCGTGAAACCATGTCTCTATGAGGGCGATGCGCGGAACTCTCAGCGGTTGTGTGCTGCCTGTGAACGCACCTGTCAGATATACAGGTTGTACCATCAGATCTTCAAGAACCTGGTCAAGATTCCCTTGTGATGCCATAAAAAAGCTGCCCTCCGGAAACTCCTGGTCGCCAACAGTGTAGCTGTCAGTCAGCCTTTCAACCTTCAGCCCCGTTCCGGCAGCGGTGAATGCAGCCCTGAAGCTTTCATTGTTGGTTGCAGTGAAGAGCACCCCCGTATAGCTGGCAGGTCTTTCGGCAGCAAAGCCAAAAGGTATATCAACCCTCTCAAGTACTGCAGCAGGTATCTCATATCTTGTATTTATCTCTACAGCCTCAACACCCTTATGCAGCGGAAGCGACCAGCTTGTAATGTCATATGGCCTTATCATGTCGCCACCGGTTGTATAGTGGCGCACCGGAAATTTCTGAGCCTCCATCACCTCTTTTATAAAGGCCCGGTAAGGCTGTGCAAGCGGGACAACTATATCGCCCGACTTGTGCAGCCGGTTATCGATAACCTGATCGGCCGTCAACCGGTAGGTGCTGACCCCGTGTTTGTCCAGAAGGTTCACCATGTCGGCCAACTCACTCCTGTCATGCTGGTCGAGAGGCATTATGTAATAATATGGTGCCTCATTCCTGCCTCTTGCAACCTCCCTCCTGGTTATATCATTGCGGTGCCTTAGTATCTCCTCCCGGTGAATTGCCGCCGTACGCATATACGAAAGGGTATTAACCCTCTCATACTCTACAATGTCGCTCAGGTGCCACCACCCGCCGGGCCAGGGGTCGGGCATATTTATGCTGATATCATATTCGGCAAGGCCCTTGCCGCTTACCGTAAGTTCATTAGGCTCAATATATATGGGAGAGGCAATATCAACACTGGCCGCCTCCGAAAGCATTGCTATTATCCCTTTCCAGAGGCTGGTTGAGGTATTGCCGGGCCAGTACATATCGAATATATACTGTACAGACACCCCCTGCAGCCCCGCTTCGGTCATCTCGGTAAGCGCCCTGGAGCCGAATACCCTCTTCCAGTTCCAGATTCCGGGCAGGATATTTTCTGCTATCGGGTCATGTGGCGGCGACACATAATACCTGGGTCCGCGCGATCCCATCTGGTGCCTCTCAACGCTCACCTGCGGGAACCATTCGGTGCTGTAGGCCCTTGCTACAGCTTCATTTTCACTCATGGCCAGGGTGATGAAATCCCTGTTGATATTGTGGCCCACATACTTGTGATAGACCCCGGGCAGTGAGCTGCCCTCGTATCTTGTCCCCTTATACTTCTTATAGTGCTCAACAATCATGTTCATCCCGTCAGGGTTATGCGACGGGGTGATCATGTATACCGTATTATCGAGTATAAACTGCATCCCGGGCTCCTCAGATGTGATCATCTCGTAAATGATCAGGGGTGCAGCCTGTGAAGGAGCAACCTCGGTCGAATGCATCGACAGCGTCATAAAAAAGAAAACCCTGCCCTCATCCACCAGCCTGTTACGCTCTGCCTCAGAAAGGTCAGGCTCAAGTGCAAGCCTGCGGTTGACCTCCTTGAGCCGTCCGAGGTTCGCAATGTTCTCTGCCGAAGAGACAAAAAGAAGGTACATTGGCCTTCCCAGTTCGGTATATCCTATCTGCTCCATCTTTACATTTGGAGATGCAGCCTCAAGCTTTTTCATGTAATCGATCATCTCCTCATAGGTGAATAACATCCTGTCGTCTCCGGGGGTAAACCCGAAATGTGATTCGGGATCTGGTACCGGCTGAGCTGCACTTTCTGCAAAAGCCGGCATACTGAATGCCATTGAGATGGCCGCAAAAATGACCGGAAGATTAAAACGCATCATTTCTTTCATAACTGTTCGTTTTTATATTAATACCGGGCATAAGTATTATCCCGGAACGTTTAATAAAAGGATTAACTATACCGGCAATATGGCTGGCCGGTACAAACAGGGGCTAAATATAACAAACCTTTGATAAAAATAGCTTAATTTTACCATGAGTGAGTAAGCAGAAAGCGCTGATGCATGATACCGGACCGTTATACAGTTATTTGCTCAGTATGGTAAATCAATTACAAACAGGCAATGAATTCGCCGAGCTGTATTAAATATATCACAATAATACTGTTGCTTGCAATACCGGTAATGGCCGAAGGCCAAACCGACCGTATTTTCCTGGAGGTCGGCAATGTCAGGCATGAGTTTGGCAACTACGAGGGGGCTATAGAAGCTTACACCATGGCCATAGAGGAGAATCCGCGACTGGCAATTGCCTATAACAACAGGGGCATTACCAGGGCGACTACAGGCGACAATCCGGGTGCCATACAGGATTTCACCAGGTCGATTGAGATTAATGAAAACTACATCCCGGCATATCTTAACAGGGCCGCATCAAGGTATAATATAGGCGATTACTACGGTGCCATAGAGGATTACGGCAGGGTAACCGAGACAGACCCTGAAAATGCCATTGCATGGTACGGCAGGGGAATATCGCATCTGCAGATAAGATATTTCGTAGGTGCCTGCAATGATCTGAGGACGGCACTTGAGCTTGGATATGAGCCAGCTGCGGAGCTTATTGACGAGCATTGCCGTTAAGCCGGTTTACAGCACCCCCGCATAATTCACAATTTAGCTACCCACACTATCGGAGCCAGAAAGTAGTATCTGCGCACAAGTATCACACTACTACCATATTCGCCGGACTTAAGCTCGTTTCTCCGTTAAAACGGTATGCAACGAGGTTACCCTTGCGGTAGCAGCAGTAATCAACACAACAGATGTTGGGGGACTGCATACCGGGCTTTTCGCGGAGGCAGTAGTGCCCAATGAACAGGGGACGCCTGTTCACATGATAAGGTATGAAGGCATGCTGCTCCTTTTTGGTTACCGGACGGTCAGGATTTATATCATACTCACCCATTGCTATATCTCCCAGCCGGTGCTTCCCCGGTTCCATCCACCATTTTATGCGGATTCTCTCAACAGGTTTGCCTCCCTGGTTTACAGCCCTGGTGTCTTTCCCTGCAGGTATCTCTATACCAGACAACAGTATCTCAACCACTTCACTTTCTATTGTACCGTTTCTGGCCGAATTATGCAGGAATGGCTCTGTCACCCGGTTATCAGGAAGGTTCCTCCTCACAAATTTGATAATCCGCTTGTCCCAGCATGCATGAACCACTCTGAAATGTTCGAACTCCAAAAAAAGCGGCAACTGTTTCATCCATTCCAGGTTTTCCTGCAACTCGGATTGATGGTCGCGAAATGCCTTGTGGGTTAAATAAAAAAGGCTCCTTGAGGCCGGAGTGTGCCTGCGCAGGTATCCCCTTCCAAGAGATTTGGTATGGTAACAGACCAGGTTGTATTCATGGTTCCCCATGATTGCCAGAGCGGACTTGTTTTCTGTCATCCTCCTCACAATTTTGAGGGTTTGACGGACCTTTCTGCCACGATTTACGAAATCGCCTGTAAAGACCGCTTTTCTGGCAGGGTGACTGTAAAATCCTGATTTCTTTGAATACCCCATTTTCAGCAAGAGAGCCTTCAGGGCATCCGCATTACCGTGCACATCACCTATTATGTCGTACATACAGTGTTGTGGCTGCGTCAGAAAGGGGCAAACATGCTGCGCGAACGGTTGTACCTCCTGCTACCGAAAGGATCATTGTACGGCTGATAAAGATGGTATGGATTATTGCTCCTGTTCATGCCGACCTCGGCACCGAAACGCAGGTTCTCAGTGATCCTGTATTCCAGTCCCATCGACATTCCACGGCTGCTGTAACTTCCGAGAGCAGGGT
>SLMM01000163.1 GCA_007133565.1 Bacteroidales bacterium | reverse complement strand
TCCCCCCTCCCCTTTTTGCAATCTCTTCGTACGAGAGGCCCCTGATCTTGTCAATATACTCGATCTCCCTGCTGCCGGCGTAAACCAGGTGGGTGTGAGAGTCGCAAAATGACGGTAACACGAGCTTGCCTGAAGCATCAAGAACCCTGAGGGGATCAGGGGAGCCGCCTTTTTTACCAGTTGATAACCAGCTGCTGGCCCTCTTTTCCCCGGAAGGGGTATCTCCCTCCTTACTTCCTCCGGAACCTCTGTCACCGGCGTTATCGCTGTAAGGGCCTTTAAGCCTTTCGGCGGATGTCAGGTCCTTCAGCTTCAAAGGAAGGTCCTCCATTTTGCCGAAATCCTCTATAATGTTTCCGCTGATCAGCAGCCAGGCATTATCTATCGCGGGCAGCGACGACATCTCTTTGCCGGCGACCTTTTTGCGGGGCTCATCCTCGACCTGGACAAGCTTTTTGATGTTTTTGACAAGAAGCATGATAAACCGGTTTATAATATCTCAGGCAATATATGCCTTCAACATCTACGAAATTAAAAAATTAATATTGAAATTTTAACTGGCACCCTGTCAGAAGCCCCTCAGCAGCAAGGCAAGAGCAACTCCAAGATAGTTTCCCACCGCATACCCTATTATGCCAACTGTCAGCCCGGAGACTATTATCTCCTTGTTTTTCAAGGCTGCGGCAACGACGGGCACAAAGGGAGGCGAGCATATGAAGGCCGTAGAGGTTATCATAACAGTGTCGGCATCAACCCTGAATATCCTGGACAGGATCACCTGTACCAGCAATGATCCGAATACCGCAAGGGTCACGTAGAACAGGATAGAGGGGCTTGCTGCAACAAACCGGTGAATGTCTGCCATCGAGGCAACCACAATGCTGAATACCAGTATCAGGTACATACCCAGCTCAAAGGTTTTTTCTGTGCGGTTTATTGCCGGGATGAGGGAGGCAATTATGCCGAGGGTGGTAATAATTAGTATAACTACTGCCATCTGTGCACTCTCAGGGAGGAAAAGGGTCATGACTCCCCCGACCCCGAATATAAGCACCGACAGGCCGAATGCCCTGAGCAGGGGGACCAGGTATTTTTTCGTGAGCATTCCACGGTATGGGTCTTTGCCGTCAAAATCTTCAATCCGGGATGCTTCAGGGTCGGTGTGCCTGTAGGCAGGAAGGAATGTGAGGAAGAACCGCTGGCCGACCGACAGCATGAAAAGCAGGTAAAACACCCCGATGATAAGATCATAGGTATGGGTAACCACATAGATGGTCTCGTCAACATCCAGGGCAAGCTTGATCGATGCCAGGTTCGGAGTGCCTCCTGTATAGACCCCCACAAGCATTCCCGACACCTTCCACAGGTCGGCCACTCCGTCGTGGCGGAACAGGAAGTAGCCGGCCACCACGGTCGACACTACGCCAATAAAGGCGAAAAGCATTGACAGCATGGTCCTGCCGGCAACAGAGAACCACTTCTTTATATCGGTAGAAAACAGCAGCAGCGGTATTGCCAGTGGAATTGTAAGCGTGGTAAGGATATCCTGAACCGCGGCGCTTGACTCTATTCGCGGAAGAAGGCCTACATTCCCCAGTATCAACCCGATCAGATAGGCAATTATTACGGCGCCCAGTTTATTAACCCACCTGTAGCTGCGGCACAGCTGAATAATAGCCAGCGGCGTGAGGACATAGAAAATCACGAGCAGGATAGTTGCCATATCAGTGGATTTGTTTTTCTGAAAAGGTAAATTACCGGATAAAAAAAGATAAAAACAAACAGAATAATGCAAAATCGGACTGTTTGTACTTCAGGCTGCCAGGCATGACAGATTATGCAAGGTTTTTTCAGGTTTCGGCAACTGAAACGGCCCTGGATTTTCTTAAGAGCTCCAAAAAGAAAGCTGCCATAAACGTTGTGACTGTCTATGGCAGCTTAGCTTTAATGTTCCGGACACAGCCCGGTCAGGTCATTTCTTAATTAACCCCGGTCCTTGTGTCCCACCAAAGCTGGCGTCCCCACATATGGTTAACTATGCCCTGCAGCTTGGGTGTCACATTGGCACTGTTCAGATTTACCTCATCGACAGGATAAGGATACCTGAACGGAGGCCTGTTATGCTGGCCTACGTAGGGAGAACCCGGTGCATGGTCCAGCAGGGGAACATCGGTACGGCGTGTTTCTGCCCATGCCTCATTACCGTTCTTGAAAAGCGATATCCATTTCTGAAGGTGTATCTGTTCGTCATTTCCTTCCCATGCCACCCCTGGCTGCTGAATATAATCATCAAAACCGTCAAGGCCATATTCTTCAAGCGAAGCCGCTACACCTGCCTCATATGCCTGCTGCGCTGATATACCACCGGTATTCCATCCCCTGTATGCAGCTTCGGCGATCTTGAAATGCACCTCTGCAGCCCTCATGATGGGTGTGAACCCATCAGGGACTTCCCTGAATATAACACCGATCCTGCTGATGTCGGCCAGCTCAAATGTACCGTCAATGGCCCCTGAAACAACTCCGCGGTATTCGCCGTCGCTTGCCGCAGGTTGAGCATAAACGGGAAGACGGGGATCATTGAAATCAAGCAAATAATCTATCAGTGTGTTACACATGCCGTGATCGTCTCTGTTAATCTGATCTGTAAACCAGGGTTCCCTGTAAGTGCCGGTAGGTTCCCACCACAGGTAGGCATTGTCGGCATTGCTTGTCATTACGGGATATGTGGCCGGCGAGCCCAGGATTTCTTCAATATGCTGCCTGGCCACGTTGGGTGCAACATCGGAGATGCGTGTTGCAACCCTGAGCCTCATCGAATTGGTAAACCTTTTCCACTTCATCATATCACCCCTGAAAAGTACGTCATTCGTACCTATACTGAAGGCCGGGACAGGCGTGTAAAGATCATTGGCCGCTTTAAGCTGCGCCAGCAGATCAATGTAGATGGATTCCTGGCTGTCGTATGAGGGATTAGTGATCCCTTCATCTCCGCGAGCGGCCTCGGTATAGGGCATATCGCCAAAGCGGTCAGTAGTCTGCTGGTATATCCATGCCCTAAGGGTCATTGCCATGGCCCTGTAGTTAGGGTTGCCGTCCTCTCCCGCTTCCCTCTCGATCACCTTGTCAAGGTCATTGATATTGTTATAGGCTACCGACCATCTGCCATTCACCACACCGTCGCGGAATTTGTACTGGGCTTCGTCTATGTACTGTATCTTGCCCAGATGGTTTGCCCAGGATGACGGTTCGTTCATGTCGCCCCACTGGTTGGAGTTATTCTGGTTGTAGTTCCTTATCACGTTCGCCAGAATACTTATTGAAGGGGCCTCCACAGGATTGTTCGGATCGGTGTTTATCTGCTCGAAGTCCTTTGTACAGGATATTGCAAGAGCCACAAACCCGATCATTAATGCTGCTATAATTGAATTATTTCTCATGATTGCCATTTTTTTAAAAACTAAGATTAACTCTGAAACCAAGGCTCCTGCTGGAAGGTATCTGGTACTGCTCCAGTCCCATCCCGGCATTGCCGGTGCCAAACCCGGTCTCGGGGTCAATGTTTATATTATTGGATTTATGGGTATAAAGCAGGGCAAGGTTGCGGCCTACAAAAGCAATTCGCGCGCCTCTCAGAAAACCTGCCCGCCTCAGCAAGCTTTGCGGAAGGTCATATCCCACAGAGAGCTCACGCAACTTAACAAATGATCCGTCAATAATTGAAGCCTCCTGGTTGCCCCAGAAATCCATAAAGTAGGTCTGCGCCGGAATTGCAATATCATTCTCAACACCGCTTCCAACAGGAAAACCGTCAGCATCACGAACAATGATCCCGTTTTCGTATGCAGCAACCACAGCTCCCGATTCTGAAACCACGTTCCTGCCGACAATCACTCCGTTTTCCCTCATATCTCCCTCGTCTGTGAATTGGGCAACACCCGCATAGCCACCGAACCAGTGGGTAACACTGAACAGGTCGCCTCCCATACGCATATCAAAAAGAAGGCTCATATTCACGTTCCTGTATGAAAATGAATTCCTGATACCACCGAGCCAGTCGGGCGAAATATTTCCTATCTCAACCGGTACCGGGGTTTTTAAAACCCTGCCCGCATTGTTTACTATCACTCTCCCCTGATCATCTCTTGCGAAACCCGAACCCATTATTACTCCATAAGGTTTGCCGGGCCTTGCCTCAATGGTAAGTGCCCCCCACGAACTGGCAATCTGGTATGCCTCAAGATCGCCATACAGCTCATTGACCATATCTTTGCTCGTTGACCAGTTGATGGTGGTGTGCCAGTTAAAACCACCCGGATTGCTTACAATATGTCCGTTAAGCATAAGCTCAACACCTGTGTTCTGTATTTCACCGGCATTGATAAGCATGCTGTTGTAGCCTGATGCCGACGAAATGTTGACCCCCATTATATGGTCGGTAACAATATTGTTGTAATAGGTTGCATCAAACCTGAGCCTGTTCATCAGGAAGCTAAGCTCAACTCCAGCCTCGTAAGTGGTGGTTGTCTCGTTCTTCAGATCAGGGGGAGGAAGGGTCCGGTCAAGGAAAAACTGGGTTACCCCCTGAAAGGTGGCGGCAGGAGAGCTGTATGTCCCTATATAATTGTAGGGCCCCGTTGCCTTACCTACCTGGGCCCAGCTCGCCCTCAGCTTTCCGTAGGAAAGTATATCCGACTGCATCCCGAACGCTTCGGTAAATACGAAACTACCTCCGACCGAGGGATAAAAATATGACCACGCATCGGGCGGCAGGGTGGATGACCAGTCATTTCTCCCGGTGAAATTCATGAAAAGAAAGTTCCTGAATGAAAGGTTAAACGAACCAAAAAGGCTGTTGCTCACAACCTCCGATTTATACTGGGTGGCGATCGGGCTTCCACTCACGTTGCCTATGGTAAACAGGTTGGGTACCGTTATATCATTGGCCTGGATATTCATAAACCTGTAGGTCCTGTTCATGTAGTTACCGCCCAGTAACCCGTCTATCCTGATATCAGAATTTATGTCATAGTCAAAATTCAGGAACAGGTCGGCGTTTAACTCGTTGTTCGAACGCTCATTTTCCCAGAAGCGGCCGCCGCTGTCCCTGTCAATTCCCACTCCAACCGAACCTGCCGGCCATACACTTTTCCTGTTCTCAGTAAAATAATCGTTGCCAACACGGCCCATAACATTCAGCCAGTCATTTATCTCATAGGCAACCTCAAGATTCCCGAACACCCGGTCACGTTCGCGCGGTTTCAGCATCCTGTTGGCAATGAAATAGGGGTTGCTGAAGTAGGTCTGGTTCCAGTTATACCAGTAACCGAAAGGATCCCGTGTTTCCCAGTTCTCTTTCAGGGCATTCATGTCAACCTGCCTGCCGAACCAGCCGCCGATTGACTGCATCACGTTGTCGCTCTGGTATCCTCCGCCGGGAAGGTTGTCACTGGTGTTCTTAATATAAGTTGCATTAAGCCTGGCCGACAATCTTTCCGAAACCTGGGTGACACCGGAAAAATTGACCGAATTCCTTGTCAGGTCGGTATTTGGTATCGTCCCTCCCGCTGTCATGTTGGAAAAACTCAGCCTCGCAGCAGAACCGGTACCCGAGCCTCCGAATATCTCGACCGAATTGTCAAATGTGGCGCCGGTCTGGAAGAAATCCCTCGTATTGCCTGGATTTGACACCCAGGGTGTGTGCTCATAGACCGGCAGTCCGTTTTCATCGAGAGTATAAGGGCTGTTGAACTGAGGTAACCTGAGACCGATATCCAGCCTTGCTCCCCAGCTTTCATCACGGCCGTCAAAAAGGCCTCCGCCTCTTCCGTCATAATACCTGAAGGTACGTTCCAGGGCAAATTGCTGGTAAGGATAATCAGCCTCAGTCAGATCATTGTTGGCAAGAAACCTCTGATAAATAAATTCTTCACCGTTCAGCCCCTGTCCGTATCTGTTCTGGTATGCAGGGAAAATGTAAGGGTTCTCGAATGTAACAGAGCTAGAAATATTCACCCCGGTCTCTACCGGAAGGCTGCGTGCATCTTTTGTAGTGATGAGAATTACGCCGTTAGCCGCGTTCTGTCCGTACAGGGCTGCTGCCATGCCACCCTTGAGCACTGTGATAGACTCAATATTTGCAGGATCAATGTCCATTATGGCATTCCCGTAATCAGCTCCTCCCCACTGGGATACACCCGTGGCGAAGTTGCTGATAGGCGTCCCGTCAACAACGAACATGGGCTGGTTGTCACCAAAAGAGCTGTTACCCCTGATCGTTATGCGCGATGATGCGCCGATCTGACCTCCGGCCGTTGTGACCTGTACGCCGGCAATCCTGCCGGAGAGTGAACTTACCAGGTTCATGTCCTTTGCCTCGGCAATATCGGAACCCGATACATCCTGTACAGCGTATCCCAGGGCTCTTCTTTCCCTTGATATACCAAGAGCGGTGACCACAACCTCTTCCAGGCCAAGCACATCGGCCTCCATGGTCACATTAATAACGGTTCTCCCCTGTATTGGAACATTTACAGTCTGCATACCGACAAAGCTAAAAATAAGGACTTCGGCACCGGAAGGCGCGTCAATGGTATATTCACCATCAACATCGGTTACGGTACCGATAGCTGTCCCGCTAACAACAACCGATACGCCCGGAAGGGGCTCACCATCTTCGGCACTTATTACGGTGCCGGTTATCCGCACAGTCTGTCCATGCATGGCATTCAGCCCGCAGAACAGAAAAAGCATCAATAAAAAAACAAGCTTTCTCATAAATCAACATTTTAGGTTAAAATAAGCGGTTAATTGTGTAAACTGGTTTTGGGTTAATCTTCTTTCACCTTATCTTAATAACTGTAATTAAGCATAATGGTAAATTCCATATGCAACGGATTTTGCAGTGAAAACATGTCGCAATGTACAAAATTTTACATTTCATATGACATTTATCACTAATTTTTTTCATTTGGTATGTTTTTCAGCATACTGCCAGCAGGTTAGCCAGCCGTGTACTTTGCCTGCGGAAATAAGATGTGCAGGATGTTCCTAAAATATTTACACACCAGACGAGGAGATAAGAAAATATTTTTTGATAACCTCACACAGAAATATTGAGAACAACTCTCACTCCTGGTTTAAGAAGCAATCTGTTACTTTTGTGTGAACAATTAATTATGGAGATATTTTTATACTTTTGCCATAACAAAATTTAAATATCATAAAAATGACAGGAAAAATAACAGGCATGCTTGCGATATTTCTGCTATTAACTGCATGCACATCAGGAACAGGCGAAAGACAACAGGCTGCTGCCGGGAACCCTTTAATCGAAGCAAGTATATCCGAACTGCTTGCCAACCCGCTGGATTATGATACCAGAACGGTTAAAATAGAGGGTGTCATTTCCCATGTTTGCAGGCACAGCGGCGACAAGATGAGGGTAATGCAGGAAGGGTCAGACCTGAGTGTACAGGTAATGCTCGGGGAGTTCACCGGACAGTTCGACACCGAATCGGAAGGATTGTGGGTGGCACTGTCAGGCACCGTGGTTACAGAAGTGACAAACATTGATGAGCTCCACAGCCACAGCCATGATGATGATGACGACCATGACTGTTCCAGTACACTTGAAGCCATTGAGGCGATGAAGGCACGGGGACTTGACGCCAATATACGCACCCATATAGCCTTGCATCAGTACGAAACCAGGTAAACCGGGAAAGCCGGTAATACAGGCGGCCCGTTTTTGATGCCGGCCTGCATTAATGAATTTACACAGTTATGCGTTTGCGTAAACTCAACAGGGTTCTGCACAGGGACCTGGGATATTTCTTTTTCGGGATGACAATAATTTATGCCCTCTCGGGCATTGCCCTGAACCACAGGCATGAATGGAACCCCAACTACATCATAACCGAAAAGGAGTTCACCCGGGAGGTCACTGTACCTGCTCCGGAGATTGACAGGGATTACGCCCTCAGTGTGCTGGACGACCTTGATGTGTCTGCTTCGTACAGGACACACCTGGTGGCCGGCGACAACTTCCGCATATTCGTGGAGGGAGGGTCATTAACCATCAGCATTTCAGAAGGCAGGGGAAGCATGGAGATCATAAGGAAGCGGCCGGTATTCAACCAGATCAATTTCCTTCATTACAACACCCCGCGCCGGCTGTGGACATGGTTCGCCGACATCTACGCGGGAAGCCTGATAATCATAGCAATTACCGGACTGTTTATCATCAGGGGCAAAAACGGCATTACGGGCAGGGGGGCCTGGCTTACGGGGCTGGGTATAATCATACCACTGCTGTTTCTCTGGCTGTATCTCTAGTTTCAGTCACACGGCCTGAAACTCTTGTCATACTGGTGCATCGCCCTGGCGCTCATGCCCATGCTTGAAAAACCACCGTCATGGTAAAGGTTCTGCATAGTTACCTTCCGGGTAAGGTCTGAGAAGAGGGTTATGCAGTAATCGGCGCACTCCTCTGCTGTTGCATTTCCAAGTGGCGACATTCTCTCTGTAAAATCCACCAGGGAATCAAATCCCTTAACCCCGCTGCCGGCGGTTGTATAAGTCGGGCTCTGCGAGATGGTGTTTATACGTATCTTCTTGTCACGCCCGTAAATATAACCGAAACTTCTTGCTATGGATTCAATAAGCGCCTTGGCGTCGGCCATATCGTTATAGCCGTAGAGTGTACGCTGTGCGGCAACATAGGATAGTGCAATAACCGAGCCCCAGTCATTTATTGCATCCAGCTTACGGGCCACCTGCAGCATCTTGTGAAATGAAAGAGCAGATATATCAAGGGTTTTCTGATAAAAATCGTAGTTGATCTCGTCATAAGGAATGCCCTTCCTTACATTGGGAGACATGCCGATCGAATGCAGCACAAAGTCTATCTTGCCATACCTTTCCATTGCGCCGGAGAACACCTTCTCCAGGTCGGCAACATCAGTTGCATCGGCAGTGATAACAAACGTTTTGCAAGCTTCGGCCAGCTTTTCTGTATCGCCGAAACGAATTGCAGCCGGGGCATTGGACAGAATAAACTCAGCCCCCTGGTCAAAGGCCTTTTCGGCAACTTTCCATGCAATTGACTTCTCGTTGAGTGCTCCGAAGATAACTCCCTTTTTTCCTTGCAGCAGATTACAAACCATAGTATTATTATTCGTGAAACAATCTGCAAAGATACAACATGATCAGATAAGAAGGAATATTAGAGGTTGTTTATTTAATCCGGATTAATTTAAAAAAGATAATTCAGCCCTATATATAGCCCCCCGTTACCGTCACGCTTATCTAAAGGCCTGCCGTAATCTATTGCTACAATGAAGTTCTCGTTCATTGCAATCCTGAAACCCCCTCCAAGAGTAAGATGCATCGCTTCTTCGCCTTCATTATAAGGGATCCCCGGGCCATTCAAATCAACCTTCCTTTCAGACACAACCCGGCCCCCATCCATAAAGGAATTAAGCGCAAGGTAAATGTTCTGGTTGAACAGCACGGTTCTGTAGAACTTCCATCTCAGTTCCAGGTTGCCGAACACCATCCCTTCACCAACGACGCGGTTACGCAGGATTCCCCTTACGGTGCGCGATCCTCCGAGGCCATCGGTATTTGATGAAAGCGAAAAGGAATTTATCATATAGGGCAGCATGTAGAACGGTACATTCCCGCCCAGGGTGCCCTGGTAATTGACCCTGTAGGCAAAGGAGAGGTCGTTCTCAATGATGGTAAAGTATTGCCGGTGAGTGAGAGAAACCCGGGTATAGGCAAAATCGCCGTTACCCAGGAAGCCGGGTGCGGAAAAAATGACTGCCTCGCTCCACATTCCCGACATTGGGTTGGGTTCATTGTCACGCGTATCATACACAATACCGGCCTTCAGGTGATGTGTGTTACCGCCGTCCCTTTCACCTTCAGATATTATGCCATATTGGACATATCTTTCATACAGGCCCGGGATGTCAGGCAGAAGATCGTCCTCATCCCTCCCCTTATTGAGAGCATCAATATCGACAGGGGCTATAGATGTATTCATTAGTCCGATACCCCCAATCCACCGCAACTCCCTGCCTGAAAGCCGGCCCTGGAAATCGATGGTGAACCTGAACATGTTCCGTTCATGCCGGTAAAACATACGGCTGCGGTATTCCGGATCATTTTCATCTTCCCACCGGTCAAAATACAAGGCATTATAGCCGTTAAACCCGTAGAAATCGAGTGCCTTTTCGGTAAAATAGCTAAGGTCGGCAGTCATCCTGATGCCGGGTATCAGGAACTCACTGTCATAAAAGATCCTGTTAATGCCGCTTCCCTTAGTGTACCTCGAAATCTCGGCATAGATCTTATGCATGTATTTCGGGTAGGTTGAGCCGTCACCATAGTAGTACAGATCTATAAGTCCCCCATACTGAAGCCCGAGGTCGGTATTGTAGGATACAGCAGGCAACGCACCGAAGGTCCAGCCGGTTATCACGGGCTCCTCACCGGCAGAAGCTGCCGGAGCCGAAACCTGTCCGAAGAGAACAATAGCAGTCGTTGCACTGATCAGGGCACGACATAACTTAGCTTTCATATTTATCATATTTTAGTTGATGATGAATGAAAAGACAAAGCAAGAAAAAGAAATAATGGAATATTTGGAAATTAATCGGCTCTTTTTTTTGTGAATAATTGCATATTTCTTTAATTTGGTTTTACCTTGCTGATAATTAACGCTAATTTACCAATTAGCCAATGAAGCTCTCAATTCCTCCAACCTGAAAATCAATAATCATGAAGCTGTTTAAAAAAATTCTTGGAGTTACCGGTATACTGCTGTTCATCATTATCATTGCAGGCTTTTTTTTCCTGAGGAACGTTGCCAGGAAAGCTTTGCCCGACTACAACGCTGATGTGGTTATAGAAGGACTGTCGGGCGAAGTGACCGTATTTCGCGATGCGTACGCGGTTCCGTCAATATATGCAGAAAATGAGGATGACCTTTACCGTGCGGTGGGTTACGTAATGGCGCAGGACCGGCTCTGGCAGATGGACCTGCTCAGAAGGGTTACCATGGGAAGGCTGACAGAGATATTCGGGCCCGATCTTATGGATACCGATATGCTTATGCGGTCATTGCGAATAACTGAAAAATCGGAGATGGTACTTCAGGAAACCGGCGACGAGGTGCTGCGTGCTCTTGAAGCCTTTGCCGACGGCGTGAACCAGTTTATCGACCAGAATGCAAGGCGCCTGCCGCCGGAATTCTCTATCCTGAGGTACAGTCCCGAATACTGGGAACCGGTCCATTCGATCAACCTGGTAGGTTATATGGCATGGGACCTGAATATGGGCTGGTCGACCGAAGTGGTTCTCCACAAACTGCGAGACAGGCTTGATGATGAAAAATTCAGGGAACTTATCCCCGACCTCGGCATGCAGACAAGCTATGTACATCCCGAAAGTGTGATCGCTGCAGCAAATGCCGTATCTTCACTGAGGGATAAATCAGCAGCTTTAAAGGATCTTGGAGTTGCAGTTTTCAGCGCCAGCAACAACTGGGCGGTGTCGGGGGAAAAAAGCACCACCGGCAGCCCGGTATTTGCCAACGACATGCATCTGGGACTGTTTGCCCCGGGAATATGGTACCAGATGCACCAGGTGGCGGAGGGCACCCTCAATGTTACCGGTGTTGTACTTCCGGGCCAGCCATTTGTAATATCAGGGCACAATGAGCGTATAGCCTGGGGCATGACCAATGTAATGCTCGATGACGTGGACTTCTACCTTGAAACGATCAATCCGTCAGACTCTCACCAGTACAAATTCATGGGTGAATGGAGAGATATGGAGGTCAGAAATGAAATGTTTATAACCGGTAAAAAGGATACTGTTTTCAAAAAGCTTCTGTTCACACACAGGGGGCCAATAATCAGCGATTTTAAAGACCTGGAGGAGGAGGCGGTTTCAATGAGATGGACAGGTAATGAGTACAGCAACGAAGTCCGCAGCGTTTACATGCTCAACCGTGCCGGGAACTGGGAGGAGTTCAGGGAGGCCCTCACAACCTTCGTCTCGGTAAGCCAGAACATTAACTATGCTGATGTCGACGGTAATACAGGTATTCAGACGGCTGCCGGAATTCCATTAAGGGATGGCAGCGGCATATTCGTGGTATCCGGTGAAGATGACACATATGACTGGAAGGGATTTGTACCCTTCGACGAGTTGCCCTATACCTACAACCCCCCCGAGGGATACGTTGCTTCGGCCAACAACAGGACCATAGGCGACGATTACCCTTACTATATCAGCCATTGGTTTGACCCACCGAACAGGTACGACAGGATCGTTGAGATGCTGACAGAGAAAGAAAGATTGACGGCAGACGATTTCAAGCTGATGCTGGGTGACAAAAAATCAAAGCTTACCGAAAAGATGATGCCCGACCTTATCAGTGAACTGGGCAGGATAACCGAACCTACACTTAATGAGCGCAGGGCTGTTGAGATGCTGCAGGAATGGGATCTTGTATATGGTGCAGACAGGCCGGAACCCTTGATATTTGAAAAATTTTACATGAGGCTTATAGAAAACCTCCTGAAGGAAGATATGGGAGAAGAGCTTTACAAGGAATTCATAGGGAGCAAAATACTGGTGCGTAATATTGTAGACCATATATGGGATACAGATGAGTCGGCCTGGTTCAAAGGAGGCAAAACCGCCTCGGGCCCGGGCACCTTTTCCGACCTGGTTACCACAAGTTTTATCGAAGCTGTCGGAGAGGCGGAACACAGGCACGGGCCAAACCCCGAAAGGTGGGCATGGGGTGACACCCATAACCTTACCCTGAACCACCCTATGGGCTCGGAGCGTATACTGGATATAGTGTTCAACATCAACCGGGGGCCCTACAGTCCGGGAGGCAGCTTTCATACCGTTTGCCCGTACTCCTACAACTTCAGCAACCCTTTTGTGATAAATCACGGTGCATCACAGCGGCATATATACTCAACGGCAAACTGGGATAACTCCTTTACGGTAATTCCAACAGGGACATCCGGAATTCCGGCAAGCAGCCACTATTGCGACCAGACCGGCCTTTATGTTAACGATTCCTACAGGCCCGACCCATTTTCAAGGGCCGCGGTGGAGAATGCTGCAGTATACAGGATGAAGATTACTTCGGATAGAACCAGCATCAGCCCGTGAGTTGAAACTGTGGATCACCCCGTGAGTTGAAACTGTGGCAAGGTTATTTTCACGGCCGGCAGAAATCTACCTTTCCAGCAGCTCTTTCGCGTTTACCATGGCCGCCTCGGTAAGTCCGTCGCTGCTCAGCATCCGGGCTATCTCCCTGATCCGCTCCTCGCTGTTGAGCAGGCGTATCCGGGTGTGAGTGGCATCGGCAACATCTTCCTTGTAGACGAGGAACTGGTGATCGCCCTTTCCTGCGATCTGTGGCAGGTGGGTAATATTTACAACCTGCATGTTTCCAGACATCTCCTTCATGATGTTCCCCACCATGCCGGCAACTTCGCCGGAAACACCTGAATCGATCTCGTCAAAAATAATGGTGGGAAGAGAATTGGTTTTCGCGATAAGTGATTTAAGGCTTAACATTACCCTTGACATCTCTCCGCCCGACGCCACCCTGCCAAGCTCCATGGGAGGGGACTGCCGGTTGGCACTGAAAAGAAATTCAACCCTGTCGGTTCCATATGGTGCAAAATCTCCCGTTTTGCCATGCTTTACCCTGAACCTGGCGTTTGGTATGCCCAGCCGCCTGAGCAGGCTAACCATATGTTCCTCAAGTGCGGGTATTGCCGCCGTACGCGATGCGGAAAGTTCTCCGGCTACCGCTTCAAGTTCTTTCCTGCATTCCTCCAGCTTTTTACCGGCTTCGTCAATACTGAATTCATAATTATTTATCTCTTCAACCTTTTTCCTCAGGCCATCACGCAGGGAGATCAGCTCTTCAACCGTGCCAAGCTGGTGTTTTTGCTGCAGGCTGTATATCATATCAAGCCTCTCACTTACATGTCCGGCCCTGCCGGGATCAAACTCTGTCACCCCCTCATAGCGGCCCAGCTCGTCGGAAATATCCTTCAGCTCAATGGCAGAACTCTGAAGCCGGCTGTGAAGATCACTTATCCTCGGGAAAAAGGCCTCTATCCGTGCCAGTCCCCCCACTATATCCCTCAGTGTTCCAAGGATTGAATTCTCATCACCGTCCAGTCCCGCAGCAGCCCTGGCAAGAGCCTCCTTAACCTCACCGGAATGAGTCAGAAGCTGCAGTTCCTCCTCAAGCTCCTCCTGCTCTCCGGCCGTCAGGCGGGCTGCATCGAGCTGCTCAAGCTGGAAAGTGTAATAATCAAGGTCGGCAGTGGCCTTTGCAGCCCTGTCCTTCAGGGAGGTATGCTGCTCAAGCGCACTGGTATATGAATTGAAAGACCTCTTGTAACTTTCAATTATCTCGCCATTGCCTGCAACAACATCGATAACCTCAAGCTGGAACCTGCTGCCTGCTATAATAAGGTTGTGATGCTGGGAGTGGATATCAACCAGCCTCGTCCCAAGCTCCTTCAGTACATTGAGATTGACCGGTGTGTCATTGATAAAAGCCCGCGACTTGCCGGACTCGTTTATTTCCCTGCGGATAATGGAAATATCGTCATAATCGAGCTCATTATCGTCAAAGAAAACAGCCAGCCCGTACTTTGAGATATCAAATTCACCCTCTACTATGCACTTCTTTTTCTTATCCTGCAATACTGAGGTGTCGGCACGCTGGCCCAGGATCAGAGCCAGGGCTCCCAGCAGAATCGACTTGCCTGAACCGGTTTCCCCGGTAATTATTGATAACCCGGGAGAAAAGCCGATATCCAGCTTTTCAATAAGCGCGTAATTGCTGACTGACAGTTTCCGGAGCATAGAAACAGTTCTTTGGTAATACCTCAAAATTAATCAATTTTTCAAGGCATCTGACAGAAAGGAATCAACAGAAAATTCACCATTTATCAACAGGTGATGTCAGGTTACCCGTGTGCATATTACTGCTGCTGAATTCTCTGGTACTTGGGTGTATTTGAGGGGTCCACCTCCCTGAGCACCGCAACGACCCTGCGTGCCTCTTCGGGGTTGGTTTCCGAAAACACGTTGACCAGCTCATCCGACTTCGCATCGAAAACCACCTGCAGCAGGTGCATAAAGGGATCGGGCTTTTCGCGGTACACCCTCTGAAGAAGTTCCAGGCTTTCAGCTATTTCAGAACGTGCCTCTGCCGGGCGGTCGGTCATCCTGTCCAGACCAAGCCTGTGATACCTGTAGTTGAACTGACGGATGGAGGCGTACCTTGAATCCCGCAGATTGTGGGCAAGCCAGTACCTGTTGCGGTTGCTTTCAAAGGATTTCCAGCCCCTCTCAGTGGCATTCTGTGCATTGCTTACTATGGTTTCAGCTTTCTGAAAGTATTCGGTGCCACCGTTAAGAGAAAAAGAATCGTAATCGAGCCCTATGATAATATATGCGTAAAAGGCAAGAATGGAGGTCAGATTTGAGAGGTGCTGGCTTTCGCTAAACTCCAGGGTTTCATGCTCGATATACCTGAAGTGCAGGTTGTTGTCCATGTAATTAAACAGCACGGTTTTGTATGAGGAATTATATATTGGCCTGCGCGACTGAATCTGGATCGTACCCCTGAACTCGTCAGATGATATCTCTTCGGTAAGGTTGATCATGATGTTAGCCTCAATTCGCTCATGACTCTGGAATACGTGGTTGGTCCAGTTGCGGCCGTTCATGAACTCATAGATGGCTCTCTGGAGCGTGGTGAACTTCTGTTTGTTGGTTCCCTGGATCTGGTTTGTGATGACCTGTACGTTACACCGCAGCTCCTGTGCGGACGTATGGATGGTCAATGCTCCAAAAAACAGGATGCCGGCAAGTAGTTTTTTCATTTTAAAAGCCCTGATAAGTGGTTAACAATATCCGCCGCCACTTCGGGTTTGCTTTTCATCGCAAAATCAACTGCCGACCCGTCGGGATTAATGATGCTTACTTTGTTGGTATCGGCATGGAAACCCGCTCCTTCCTCATTCAACGAGTTTAAAACGATAAAATCCAGATTTTTGTTATGCAGTTTCTTTATGGCGTTTTCCTTTTCATTGTCGGTTTCCAGTGCAAAACCAACAAGGACCTGACCCTTCTTTTTATTTCTGCCCATTTCACCAAGTATATCGGCAGTGGGTTTCATCTCCAAAGTTATGCTGCCGCTTCCGCGCTTTAGCTTTTTACCTGAACTGACTACCGGTGTATAGTCGGCTACCGCAGCTGTCATAATACAGGCATTACATCCGGGAAACCATTTGAGGCACTCCCTGTGCATCTCGCCTGCAGTATTCACCTTAACCACTTTTACCCTGGTGTGATCAAGTTCTTTTGCAACCGGACCCGATACGAGAATAACCTCAGCCCCCCTGTTGGCCAGCTCGGCTGCTATGGCATACCCCATCTTTCCGGAAGAGTGGTTGCCTATGTATCTGACCGGGTCGATAGCCTCATGGGTCGGGCCGGCTGTTACCAGGAACTTTTTACCACGCATGCTGAGATATCTTCCGTCATCACCGGCAGGCCCCCTGCCTGCAGCTGCAGCTTCAAAGAAAGATACCAGCCTGGTAATAATCTTTTCCGGCTCCTCCATCCTGCCCTTCCCGCTCAGTCCGCTTGCCAGTTCACCGCTTGAGGGTTCAATTATTATGTTCCCCCTTTCCAGCAGCACCTCCATGTTATTTATTGTTGCAGGGTGCCTGAACATGTCAAGGTCCATGGCCGGTGCTATCATGACCGGGCAACGGCATGACAGGTAAGTGGTCAGCAGAAGGTTGTCACAGACCCCCGTTGCCATCCTGGCCATTGTGTTGGCACTTGCCGGTGCAACAAGGAACAGGTCCGCCCATATCCCAAGATCAACATGGGAGTTCCAGGATCCGTCGTCATAGTTGAAGAAATCGCACAGAACCGTATTCCGCGAAAGCGTGGCCATTGTGACAGGAGTGATGAACTCCTTTCCGAGGGGGGTCATGATCACTTTTACCTCAGCGCCTTCCTTAACAAGCAGCCTTGTAAGATATGCAGCCTTGTACGCGGCAATGCTGCCGGTAATGCCAAGTATGATTTTCCTGCCTTTCAGCTGCATTGGCTAAAGGTATTGTTATTCTTCGATCCTGGCCGGGTTACGGTAGTAGATCTCACCCTGCAGGAACTCTTCGAGCGCCAGCAAAGTAGGTTTGGGAAGCCTTTCGTAAAACTTCGATATTTCTATCTGTTCGCGGTTTTCAAACACCTCTTCGAGGTTATCGGTGTAATAGGCGAACTCCTCAAGCTTACGGCTCAGCTCATCTTTCATCTCCACACTGATCTGGTTGGCTCTTTTGGAAACGATCATGATCGTTTCATAGATACTACCGGTTTCGCCGTCAAGCTCTGAAAGCTCTCTGGTAATCGTTGTTCCCGGCGCTTTTGACTTTTTGTAATCCATAATTATTATTAATATTCCTGTGAAAGATCTTCTATCGGATAGTTATCCAGAACCCTGAGGGAATTGCTCAGGTACCTGTCTGCTTCGTCCCTGTACCTGCTGTCAGGGAACTCTTCTATAAATGCATAATATTCGTCAACTGTATTCTGAAAACGTTCAAGTTGCCTTTCGGGGACGGAGTTGTCGGCCAGCAGGAAACTGGATCTGAGAATCATAAACATAATTTCTTCCCTGTGGCGTGTCTCCGGAAAATCAACCAGGCTGTTCTTCAATGCAATGATCGCGGCACGATAATCTTCCATGTCATAATAGAGCCGGGCGCTGATAAAGGACTTTTCAAGCAGTTTGTCCCTCATCTCGGCTATCAGTTCCCTGGCCTCTTCAACCTTCTCGCTGTCAGGGTAACGGTTAATGAACAAATTAAACTGGTCTATCGACCTACGCGTTGCTGTCTGGTCCAGGCTCGGTCGCGGCGAAAGCAGGTAATTGCAGTAGGCCCTCATGAACATCGCCTCCTTTGCCTGCTCGCTCGTTGGGTACTCCCTGACAAACCGGTCAAAATGGTGCGATGCCAGGATGTAGTCACCACGGTTATAATAGCAGTTTGCAAGCATGAAGTTAAGCTCAACGGCCCTCTGGGTACCTTGATAGATTGGCAGTACCCTTTCAATAAGGGTTGCTGCCCTGACCCAGTCCTCATTCTCGTAATACTCATACGCAGCCTCCATCTGCCTCTGAAAATCATCACTTTTGAGAAGTTTTTCATACTGGCTGCATGAAGCGGCTGCCAGGAACAAAATGAGAAACAATATACGGCTTACGTGCAATTTATATGACATTATGCATTTCTGTTTTTCAGTTTCCGGTTTAGTTTCCAGTGTGCCATCACGGTCCACCAGGCTTAACCGGAATTTGCAAAAATAATATTTTTTTCAGACAATCTGCCCATAATATGACATAACAGGGCAAAACTCCCGGGTATAGCCTGTGCGTAAAATACAGGTACCTGCCCGTTAATGGCAATAATGCATGTAACCAGCAAATTACCATGTTTTATGCAATAATTGATTACAAATGCTTTGCCATAAATGTCAGTTGTTTTGATGAAACGCAAAAAAAAAACATTTATTTTGTAAGCGGCATGCGCTGCAGGGATAGAGAAAACTGCAAACACAAATAATTATTAGAACTTATATTAAAATCAGATTACCGTGGACGTATTTGACAAGATCAAAAGCAATATGGGGCCTATCGGGCAATACATGAAGGAGGCCCATGGATATTTTACCTTTCCTAAACTCGAAGGCGAAATCGGCACGAGAATGAAGTTCAGGGGCAAGGAGGTGCTGGTATGGAGCCTTAACAATTATCTTGGACTGGCAAACCATCCCGAAGTGAGGAAAGCAGATGCCGATGCTGCGGCAAAATATGGCATGGCCTACCCGATGGGCGCAAGGATGATGTCGGGGCAGACCAACGAGCATGAGGAGCTGGAGAGACAGCTTGCCGAATTCGAGGGCAAAGAGGATGCCTACCTGCTGAATTATGGTTACCAGGGTATGGTGTCTATAATCGATGCGCTCGTAGGACGCAATGATGTTATCGTCTATGATTCCGAATCACATGCATGCATTCTTGACGGACTGCGGCTTCATTTCGGCAAAAGGTTCGTTTTCCCGCATAACAACATGGAGAACTTTGAAAAGCAGCTTCAGAGAGCCCTTAAGCTGGCCGAAAAACAGAACGGAGGGATCCTGGTGATCACTGAGGGAGTTTTCGGTATGTCGGGCGACCTCGGTAAGCTGGATGAAATAGTAAGGCTGAAGGAAAAATATCCCTTCCGGCTGCTGGTTGACGATGCCCATGGGTTCGGGACGATGGGCAAAACAGGTGCCGGGGTTGGCGAGCACATGGGGGTCCAGAACGAGGTGGATGTATATTTCGGCACATTTGCCAAGGCCATGGCCGGTATAGGCGGGTTTGTGGCCGGAAGCGAAATGGTGATCAATTACCTGCGCTACAATATGCGCTCGCAGATTTTTGCAAAATCACTGCCGATGCCGATGGTCATAGGCGCTCTTAAGAGGCTTGAGCTCCTTAAAACCGAACATTCGATGAGGGAGAAGCTCTGGGAAGTGGTAAACGCCCTGCAGGACGGTCTGAAAAAGAACGGTTTCAACATCGGCAATACCGAATCGCCGGTTACACCCGTGTTCCTTTCAGGCAGCGTGCCCGAAGGGACAAATATAGCACTGGACTTGCGGGAGAACTACAACATATTCTGCTCGCTTGTGGGTTACCCCGTAGTGCCCAGGGGAGTGTTGCTGATCAGGCTGATACCCACCGCCGTTCACACGCTCGAAGATGTTGAGTATACCATCAGCGCCTTTGGCGAAGTGGCGAAAAAGCTGAAATCAGGGAAGTATGCAGGCGAAAGGATTGTGACAACAACCTCCCGGTAGGTAACTAGCTGAATTAAAATAATATGGCAAATAGCGGCCAGTTTATAAAAGGTCCGGCCATGAATGGCCACGTAACCATATCTAATTGAATATCAAATTTAATAAACTGTCTTAAGGATGAAGAACATATTCTTGTTAATTATTAAACTGGTGCAGTGGCTCATTGCAGTTATCCTTGTATTCCTTGCTTATGGCGGACTTCAGGGTGACGACATATTAATACCGGTCATATTGCTGGCTGTTGCGGTATTAATCAGCCCACCGGTCATAAATTTAATATTTGGCAGAAGAAAAAAGACAACCTGACCAGATAAATATAACACCTCCGGCATTTTATATCCGGAACGTTTTAAATTGTTGTAATTCCCGAACCCGGTGACCAGGCAGGAGATCAGAACCTGTAATCAGAATTTTCTTGTCCCAAGGAATCTTTCAGCATCGAGGGCAGCCATACAGCCTGTGCCGGCTGCAGTAACCGCCTGCCTGTAATGGGGGTCCATCACGTCGCCGCAGGCAAAAACACCCTCAATATTGGTCTTCGGGGTTCCGGGGATTGTTTTAATATACCCAATCTCATCGGTTTCCAGGTAATTCCTGAAAACTTCGGAGTTGGGCTGATGGCCTATTGCGACGAAAAAGCCCGATATATCCTTCCTGACAATCTCACCCTTGCCGTTTTTCAGCATCACGCCCGTTACCACTCCGTCCTCTCCGACTATCTCCTGTGTAACATGCTCAAAAAGTATTTCGATGTTCTCCTTTTCCATCACCCGCTCCTGCATTACTTTTGATGCCCGCATATGGTCCTTCCTGATTATCAGGTAAACTTTACGACATATACCCGAAAGGTAAAGGGACTCCTCGGCTGCTGTATCGCCGCCTCCGACTACAGCCACATCCTGCCCTTTGTAGAAAAAGCCGTCGCAGGTTGCACATGCCGAAACACCCGAACCCATATACTTCTTTTCCGATTCAAGTCCCAGATACTTAGCTGTAGCACCGGTGGCAATGATCAGTGAATCAGCCTCAACAACCTTTGCGTCGTCTATGGTCACCTTAAAGGGTGAAGATACAAGATCGGATGCCGTGGCCATTCCGAACCTTACATCCGTCCCGAACCTCGCTGCCTGCTTTTTAAGATCCTCCATCATTTCAGGACCAGTAACACCGTCTGGGTAACCGGGGTAATTTTCCACTTCAGTGGTGGTAGTAAGCTGTCCCCCGGGCTGCAAACCCTCGTAAAGGACGGGACTGAGGTTTGCCCTCGCAGCATATATGGCTGCGGTATAGCCCGCAGGCCCCGAACCGATTATCAGGCATCTAACCTTTTCTGGAACACCTTCGGTTTTCTTCTCCGTTTTATCTTCGGAGAACTCCATTTTCTTGAATATGCTCATTCTTGATATTTTTTATTGTTTCAGATTAAACTCCTGCAGTTAACTGTCTCCCGCTCCCCGGTGACAACCAGCATAACGGGTATTGACTGGTACCGTCCCTCAAAATGCAGCGTAAAATTAACAAGTATCGCGATATGTGCAAACATCAATAACGTTATGTTTGTTCATAACCCGAACAGGACCCGTTTCAGCAATACATTTCTCTTACATCTGTTTAACAAGTCAATTAACCGCTGCGTGGCAACAAATAATATCCTCGGCGGAAACCAGGATAGTCTGCGGCTGACTGGAAATTGGCAGCTATAAAAGTTTGCAGATAAACATTTGTTTGTTAATTTTGCATCGCATCAGCAGCCGGGGTTAATTCCCGGTCTTGTTTCGGGGTGTGGCGCAGTTGGCTAGCGCACTTGCATGGGGTGCAAGGGGTCGGAAGTTCGAGTCTTCTCACCCCGACTCAAAATAAAGCAATCAACTAAATATCAGTTGGTTGCTTTTTTATTATATTTTTAACCTCCACCATTTGAAAGAAGGAGGTGGTTGACTTAATCCTGTAATCCAAGCTTTTCACTGACGTACGGAAGGATATCCTCTGTATCATCGCCAAAATATAGCAGTGAGCTGTTGTCAAGGTCAAATACAAGGGTGTAGCCCCTCTCCCTGGCAACTTCAGCGACCGCCTTCTCTATTTTGTCGAATATAGGTTGCAGAAGTTCCATCCTCCGCTCCTGCAGGCTCTCCTGTGCACCGGCCTGGAAATCCTGAATCCTGTTCTGCATCTCCATCAGTTCACGCTCACGGCTCTGCCTTACAACACTGGTAAGTATCTCCTGCTCCTCAACATATTTCTGAAGCTTCTCCTGGTATTCGTTATTAAGTTTTTGAAGCTCCTCTTCAAGGCTTCTTATCTCACGTCTCATCCGGGCATCGGCCTCGGCACTCTCAGGCATCATACCAAGCACCTGGGAAGTACTTATATAACCGAACCTGCTTGTCTGGGCACCGGCAGACTGAAATGAAAGAAAAAGAATAAAGAGCAGGGATAGCAATCCGGCAGGCAACAATGGTCTGGTCAATAATGATTTCATGTTGTTTTGTCTTAAAAAGGTTGATGAAGGTTGCATGTCAAATATAAACATTCAACTGTAATCTGCGATGCACCTTAACAAAATTTGTGAAAACACCGGGTAACAGGCGCTTTGCTTCAGCCGCCCGTCACCCGGGAAGTTGACCATAAATTATCCGGCTCTGCCGAAGATAACCGGCTGTAATTTTCAATCAGCAAATGTGGGCAATCACCCGATCACTCCTCCTTAAGCTGAAAAATCACGGGAAAGGTAAATTTGACATCAACCTCCTGTCCCCTCTGTCTGCCCGGCACCCATGGCGGTGAGGCGCTGACCACCCTCAGCGCTTCCTTATCCAGGAGGGGGTCGATGCCGCGCACGATTTTTGCATCAGTCACACTGCCGTCTTTTCTGACTATAAACTCAACGAAAACCCTTCCCTGGACACCCTCTTCTGCAGACTCCTGCGGGTACCTGATATTTTCGGCAATGTAGCGACGGAATTCATCCTGCCCACCACCCCGGAAGTCAGGCATTTCTTCCACTCTGAAAAACACCTCCTCCTCAGGCTCACCTCCCGGAAGCAGGAAGGTTACAGGCATGGTGAACACAACATTTACCGGTTTGCCATCCTGCATGCCCGGACTCCAGCGGGGTGACGCCTCAACCACTCTAACGGCCTCCCGGTCAAGCAGGGGGTCGGCCCCCTTTACAACATTTACGTTGTCTACGCTGCCGTCATCCTTTACGGTGAGCTGTACGAAAACCCTGCCTTCGATCCCCTGTTCCCGAGCCTCCTCCGGGTACCTGATATTTTCGGCAATAAACTCACGAAAACCTGCGGGGCCCTTTTCAGGTTCGTTGAAGTAGGGCATCTGCTCAACAATAAAATAGAGGTTGTCGCTACCGGGTGCAAGCTGGGGTACCTGCAGTTGTCCGGGCGGATCCTGCTGCATTAGAATCTCTTTTGTACAGTTTGCCAAAAAAACTGCTGTTGCAGCAAGCAGCGAAAGTATCAGTGCCCGCCCTGCTCCATGATTTCTGAATAGTTGCATCTTATGACGTTTTAGTTTGACATTTTAAACTCCTGTCAAAAATACAACTATTTTTTTAGTTTGCAAACTAATTTTATAGGTTTTTCTTTTGGTTTACCCGGCAAAAACCGTCTTGATATTGACAAACTCCCTGATGCCGAAGTAAGAAAGCTCCCTGCCGTAGCCGCTCAGTTTTATTCCGCCGAAAGGCAGTCGGGGATCCGACCTTACCAGGTCGTTGACAAAACAGCAGCCGGCATTCAGCTGATTGCCGGCAATCTGCAGGCCCTTTTCGGTGTCGCGTGTAAATACTGCAGCCCCCAGGCCGAATTGCGTATCATTGGCTATCCTGATGGCATCGGACTCATCTTCGGCACCGATTATCGCGGCAACCGGACCGAATATTTCGTCGTCATAAGCAGGCATGCCTGGTTTTACATCAGTGAGTACCGTCGGAGGGTACCAGGCACCCCGTTTGTCCGGCACCGTACCGCCGAGAATGCACCGGGCGCCATTGT
>SLMM01000028.1 GCA_007133565.1 Bacteroidales bacterium | reverse complement strand
TACTCGCGCTGGCAAGGGATTTTTTTCCGTTTTCAACCGGCGGGGTTTTTATGGTAGATGGGGGACTTACAATCAATCGCTTGTAATGGATGATTTAAAAAAAGACACCTCAGGTTTAAGGAAGTTATTTGGCATGGGGGTCGGCTTGATCCTTTTTGTGTTGATGATAATCAGTTCTCCTCCCGATGGCCTCGGCCAGGAAGGATGGTATACCGCTGCAATTGGTATACTTATGGCAATATGGTGGGTAGCAGAGGTAATACCCATACCAGTCACGGCTTTGCTCCCCGTTGTTCTTTTTCCAGTTTTCAATATTTCCGGTATAGGTGCAACAACTGCTCCCTATGCGAATCCCATGATCTTCCTTTTCATGGGTGGTTTTATCCTTGCAATAGGGATGCAGGAGTGGGGTCTGCACCGGAGAATTGCTTTGAATATTATTTGGCTTATCGGCTCAAAGCCAAGGAGTATTATTCTGGGTTTCATGGTTTCTACTGCTGTAATAAGCATGTGGGTAAGCAATACAGCAGCAACAATGATGATGCTGCCAATTGCCTTGTCCGTTATAGAGCTTACCAGACGTATTGACAACAGCCAGAAAGACAAAAGGCAATATGATAATTTTGCTGTGGCACTTATGCTGTCTATTGCATATTCGGCGAACGTTGGCGGGTTGGGGACAGTGATCGGGACACCTACAAATGCATTGCTTATAGGATTTGTAAATGAGGCTTACGGAGTTGTAATATCATTTATGGAATGGATGCTTATAGGTATCCCGGTAGTATTGCTCGGACTACCACTCATTTTCTATTCGCTGACATACGTGACTTTTCCCGTAAGGTTCAAGAAACTGCCCGGCGGCAGGGAGTATATACACAAGGAGGTTAAGAGTCTTGGCGATTTCAGCCTGGGAGAAACAATGGTTGCGGTTGTTTTTGGTTTTGTTGCGATGCTTTGGATGACAAGGCCGTTTATTGAGAATTGGTTTCCCGGGCTTTCAGATGCCGGCATTGCTGTTTTCGGGGCAATTATGCTTTTTATTGTTCCGGTGAACCTTAAAAAGGGGCAATTCCTGCTAACATGGAAAGCCGCTTCCAGGCTTCCCTGGGGTATTCTTATATTGTTTGGAGGCGGCCTTACTCTTGCCGGGGCAATTCAGAGGACCGGCCTGGCTGAATGGATCGGAGGGTATTTTACCGGCCTGGAAGGCTGGCCTTTTGTTGCCGTTATATTGATTGTGACACTTGTTGTGATTCTTTTTACAAACCTTGCAAGTAACTCTGCCACTACGGCGGCATTTTTGCCCGTAATGGGGTCAGTTGCGATTGGCATGGGAGAAGATCCTCTGCAGCTGGCTATTCCTGTTGCCGTTGCTGCCAGCTGTGTTTTCATGTTTCCGGTTGGAACGCCTCCGAATGCCATTGTATATGGCAGCGGTGTATTTACAATCCCTCAGATGGTGAGGGCAGGCACATGGCTTAATCTTTTGTTTGTACTGCTCATAACCCTGCTGACAAGGTATATGTTCTCCTTAATTATTTCCTGATGCTGGTTATATACTCCAGGCTCCTGGGTACCCGTTCAACCACGTCGGGGCTTTCGTCTTCAATATAGAAATACTCAATATTAGTGTTTTGTGCGGCCCTTAGCACAGCCGGAAAATCGACCTGTCCTGTCCCCAGAACAACATCATTTTCCCGGGGGGTGCTTCCCGAAAGGTCGCCGACAACACCTTTGCGCAAATCTTTCAGATGCATCAGCCTGAAGCGGTCGGGGTACCTTTCCAGCAGCTCTACCGGATCCTGGCCGGGATGGACTGTCCACATCAGGTCCATTTCGAAGCTTACATACTGAGGATCGGTATTTTGTACCATATAATCGAAGAGGGTAAGATCGTCTTTCCATGGCCAGAACTCGAAACCGTGGTTATGATAACAGAAATGCAATCCATGTTTGTCAAGAAATTTTCCTGCCCGGTTGAAATCCTCTGCCGCCCTCGAGGCATCTTCAATTGTAAACTCAGGCCTTTCAAAGGGTATTGATGCTACACGTACATATTTGGCTCCAAGTATTTTTGCCTCTTCGGCCACAGCCTGCAGGTCGTCAACAATCCGGTTGTATCCAACCCCGTACGAGGTGCATATCATACCTCTTTCATCGAGAAGCTTCCTCATTTCTTGGGCCGTCTTCCCGAAAAGATTCGAAAACTCGATATTGGTTATACCCATCTCCTTTATCATGTCAAGTGTTCCCGGAACATCTTCGGAGAATTGTTGCCTGAAGGTGAAGGAAACAACTCCCGGGTCGGGAAGAAGTACGTCATTGTCAGGCCCGCTGCATGATGCAATGATTGCAACTGTTAAGCACATGCATGTGATCAGGATTGTTCTTGGATTCTTTTTGATTTCCATGGAATATAGTTTAATTGGTAATCTCTGTTAAGTTCCAAATATACATGACAATTTTTAAATGACACACAGAAAGATAATGCCACAGACGATAAATTTTGCAAAAGACATGCCGGTACCTGTAACAGGAACCGGCATGCATGCTCGCACTTTCTTTCTGGCCTGTGTGGTCCACCGGTTAAGTGTAATTGTTGAAACAGGCAGTTATTGGGGACTGGGATATTTTTTAAGTACCTCGGTAAATTTCTGAAGATCGGAATCCGGCATGCTGTGATCGGTCAGTTCGCCGTTCAGGAACTTGTCATAGCCTACCAGGTCCATCAGTCCGTGTCCGCTGAGGTTGAAAAGTATAACCTTCTCACGGCCCTCTTCTTTGGCCTTTTTTGCTTCTCTTATAGCCTGGGCAACGGCATGTCCCGTTTCGGGTGCGACTATAATACCTTCGGTTGTGGCAAAGGTTAATGCAGCTTCATAGCATTCCAACTGGTCAATTGCTTGCGGGTTCATTAGTCCGTGATGAACCGAGTGACTGATAAGAGGTGCGATCCCATGATACCTGAGCCCCCCGGCATGAATGGGTGGCGGAATGAAACTGTGTCCCAAAGTGTGCATAGCCAGAAGCGGGGTCATGCCGGCAGTGTCGCCGTGGTCGTAATGGAAGGGAGCACGGGTGAGGGTGGGGCATGAGGTCGGCTCTACAGGGATGATGTCTATTTCTGCACCGTTAATCTTGTCGTAAACATACGGGAAGGAGATCCCGGCAAAATTACTTCCTCCCCCGGCGCAACCTATAACCACATCCACTTTCTTCTCGTTTGCAAGCTCCAGTTGTTTCTTTGCTTCGAGCCCGATAATAGTCTGGTGCAACATCACATGGTTCAATACGCTTCCCAGAGAATACCTGGTTTCACCCGAAGCATCTGTAACCGCTTCTTCAACAGCCTCGCTTATGGCTATGCCCAGGCTGCCCGGTGTATCGGGATTTTCTGCAAGAATATCCCTGCCCGATTTAGTCTCGTTACTGGGACTTGCAATGCAGTTGGCTCCCCAGGCCTTCATCATAAGTTTTCTGAACGGTTTCTGGTCAAAGCTTATCCTGACCATGTAAACCTTGCATTCCAGTCCCAGCAGCGAACATGCAAAGGCAAGGGCACTGCCCCACTGGCCGGCACCTGTTTCGGTAACCAGCTTTTTAATTCCAAACTGCTTATTGTACCATGCCTGGGCCACTGCGGTATTCGGTTTGTGACTGCCAGCCGGCGAAACGCTTTCATTCTTGTAATATATCCGTGCCGGTGTATCCAGGGCCTTTTCCAGAAACCGGGCGCGGACAAGCGGCGAGGGTCTCCAGCGGTAAAGCAGTTCCAGTATCCCTTCTGGTATGTCAATCCATCTTTGGGTGCTTACCTCCTGCTCAATAAGGTTCATAGGAAATACCGGTGCCAGTTTGTCGGGGGTTACCGGATTCCCGTCCGGCCCCAGCGGCGGGTTCATTTGTCCCGGAAGATCTGCAGCCAGGTTATACCACTGTCTGGGCATATCCTTCTCGCTCAGAAAAATTTTATAACTTTTGTCCATTTGATTAATTTATTTAGATTAACAAAAAAGGGCATGTTGCTCACAACATGCCCCCGGGTATAATAATAAAGTACTATGATCACTGGTCCGTACCAGGCATGCCGCATCTGTCGGTTGTAATAAACCACCACCAGCGCCACAAGCATGTATGGACCATTATCTTCATAAAATAAGATTTAACGGAACAAACATATAAAATTATTTCGATCACCCAAACAGGTAAACAAACTTTTTTTAAAAACCCTGCATTATTTATCAGTTTTAATTACCAATGATTATCCTGATTGAATGGTTTTCAGGGCCGGATATAACCTGCAGGATATATATTCCGGGCATTACAGATGAGGTATCAATGGTAATAATCCGGTCAGCTTCCCGGTATTTTATTTCTTTAAGTATTATTCTGCCGTTGATGTCAACCAGGTTTATACGGCAACTTGTTTCTGTGCCTGTAAGTTCAACATACAACCGGTCTCTTGCAGGGTTAGGATAAATATTAAGCCTCCGGGGGTACTCTGCATCCCTGGTATGTACAACAGGATCAGTGCCGGCAAAGTTTGCCAGGAGACGAATATAGGCGCTTTGATAGTAGATAGCAGGTTCAGTGATTTCCCATGAGTTTTCGGGCCAGGATGTGTTCCAGTCCCTGTATGCCTTTTGAGGGGGCTGGTCCAGTGGAGGAGAAAGGCGGGGACCGCTGTACTGTGCGGCAGGCTGAAAGTGTTTATTCGGCCCCCCGGTCAGGAAACCGGGTGCCGGTCCCCGTGGCGAATGCATGGCGTTGTCCCAGATTGTATTATCGCCGAACCACAGATGGTACATCTCATTGGCTGACCTTTCCGCACCGTACATGTTCATATTGGTAAGATATACCATACCAAGCGGGTTGACCCCATGAAGATAATGAAGGTAGTCTCTGGCCGTTTGCAGGTAAAGGTCGTGATTTTCAGGATCCAGTTTGTAAATGATCATATTGTAAAACATCATCCCCTTTCTGGCCTTTACCGAATTGCTTCCCCATACATAATCATTGTCCTTCAGGAAGGCCCTGTAGGCGTCTGTACGGCTCCTCACGGCTCCAAGGTTTTCGGAGTGGTCACGTATTGACCTGATGCAGTTATCTCTTATATGAGTAACGACACTGTCAGTTGCATTCGGGAGAGATGTATAAAAGAGTGCTGCATCCTGGTGGCCCGCTTCAAAGGGGTACCAATAGCCCCACCTGTAAAAATTGAACGACTGGTAAAAATTATTGAAGTGATCCCTGAACCTCTTCTCGCCTGTTGCGGCGAAAAGGTATACAGATGAGCCGGCCTCTGCAGCCAGCTGGTTATATTCATCCATTTCGGGGTTGGCGGACTGGAAGCCGGAGTTATTGTATGCCGATATTCCGGGGTTTTCCTCAAGCCACTCCCATGACAACAGCGCCCTTTCAAGCAGGTCTTCGGCATAATCCTTTAGCTCGTCAAATTCTCTGAGTACTATAAATGCGTGTGCAAATATCCCGGAAAGGACCCGGGCAGCAGATGCAGCTGCCGGGGCATAATATCTTGAAGCTTTATCCGATGAGGGCGGGCTCCCGCTCTGATGCGCATCGACCGACACCTTCATCAATACTGTCCCGTCATCCATCTGCATTTTCTTGAGCCAGTCCAGTTCCCAGACAATTTCATCTATAATATCAGGTATGCCGTTCCCGCTTTCGGGAATGTTGTTGTTATCGAAAAATACTTCAGGGTTATTTCTGTAAGCCGACAGAAGCTCATGCATTACCGACCTGGTGAAATTCACATATTTGTTGTAATCGCCGGCATCGTGCCATCCGCCTGACAGGTCAATAGACAGGTTCTGGTTATTTTTGTCCCATACGGGCAGGCAGTTTAGATCCTGTTTATCATGTACATGACATGCAGTCTCATCTTTCCATCGCCAACCGGCAAAAGCCTCCTTTTTTGGCACGCCGCACCTCTGGTAATAGAAGGTTCTCTGTGCATGCCTCAGAACAGTGTTGTAAACCTCGGCGCCGATCTCGAAACAGGCCGATCTTCTTTTGTTATCAGGGTCATAAACGTAATAAGTGCCTGGTGTTTCAAAATCGGAGAAGTCGAACCACCACACCCTGTCGCCCGACTGCGTGTGTACGTTACCATGCCCCCATGCTGCAATACTACCTGTAAACATAGTTTCGTCGTCACTCTTTCTTCTGACCTCATAGATTCTGGCAGGAGTAAACGACCCCGAAGAGTTGAATCCTTCGGCCGGATCGCTTATAACTGCAACCTTGTGGGCGTCAACAAGGTAGCCGAACTGGTCGACATGGATATTCCAGCTTAAAACCTGATTGTATGCCGGAAATCTCATCATAATAAACAGAGCGATGGCTATGGTAATAATTACAAAACAGCGGACATCAGTCCGGGTAAAACGGGATATTGTTTTATGATCCGGCAACTTATTATACATATACTGTGGCTGTAAGGTTAAAATCAGATGGAAATCTGAGGAATGAGCAAAGTGCCACCCCAAAGGATATGAAAAAACCGCCGGCCGGACCGATGCCCGGCCGGCGGTTAACCGGCAGGTTATTTATACAGGCCTTCCGGCCAGTGCTGACCTCTCATATAACCTCAAAACTAACCTATAGTCTAACCTTTGATACATAAAACACCTGAATTACCTAACCTCAAACCTGGTAAAACCATAAAAAAAAATCAATAACCTGCCGTTTGCTCCACCCATCAGTTGATTGGCACTATCCTGAGATTGTCAATAGCAAACTCGAATGTCTGCGCAGAAGCGGCTTTAAAAGAACCAAACCTGCCCAGGGCAAATGAATTGTCGGTAATGCCCCATCTCTCAAGGGGAATTTTTACTGTCATCCATCCCGTATTTTCAAGTTTTTTAGCATCACCGCCAAGCTCTTCCCATCCTCTCCATTCGTACATCTTGCCACCCAGCTCAATTTCCCACCAGTTTTTGTCCCATGCAGCGCCTACCCACATCTCGAATGCAAGAGCATAGTGTGCCGGATTACCTGTTACCCAGGTGGCATGGCAGTAACCCGGAATTACCGTGTTATTGTCCCACCACATTCCGTCGCCGAAATCTGCCTTGAAATAATAGAACGGGCCGTTGATCGGCTCAACCGGGAAGCCTGCCGGAAGGTTGTCAGGGTACTTAATTATAAGGTTCGGGTCGGTCCATGTGCATATCCAGTCGGTATTGAAGTCCACCTGGATGTTCCGGTTATCCCTGAACCATACCCTGCTCACTCCCGATCCTGCAATTGAATTGACGGTAACGGGACCGCTTTCCGCTCCCGGGGGAACAAGTACATGCATCTCGTTAGGGGTTACATTGACTATCGTTCCTTCTGCACCACCAGTGAATAATACACTTTCAATGGAATAGAAATACTGCCCTTTCAGTGTGAGAATTTCGCCTTCATTGACCCACTCAAGGGGAAATGAATTTATGACTGGTGCGGGAATGTTGATGGTGAAGTTGTAGGTTGCTTCGCCACCGAGCGTTACAACCCTTATCTGATTGTTTATTTCAGTCGGGAAATCATTGGGAATATTCACAATGATATTGTTATCGGTGACCAGAGTCGGGATAAAGAAGGCTTCGACATTATTAAAGTAGATCTCGACGACCGAGCCGAG
>SLMM01000053.1 GCA_007133565.1 Bacteroidales bacterium | reverse complement strand
GCATTACCGGGCATATTATCCTTTTCGTAGGCATAGTAGCCGAACTGGTTGTGCCAGCCTGCACCGTTATGGATAAAGGTGATATAAACCGGTGCATCTTCCAGAAGCTCAATCGTACCGGGCAGTCCGTCCTGCGCTACACTGTGGGCAGGATGATCCTCCTTATGAATATTTTCCCTTTCGGGGAAATGCTCGACTATCCGGTCCCACAGGGTCTCGCAGGGTTCGGTAGGTTCCAGTTCCACCAGCTCAAGTATTTTCAGCCCCCCCTTTCCTGTTGCAACAAAGATCTTATTATCCCTTGCCTCGATAAAGTTGGCCGACGAGCCGTATTCAAAAGTGAATTTGCCCAGGGAGGCCATTTCGCCCGTGCCGTCGTTCCATGCAATGTGAACCCCTGATCCGCCGTTTGCCACCAGCACCAGGTCGCCGTGCACCGACACCCCGTTGGAAACATAATTAAGCGGTTTCTCATCATCCAGTATATCGGGCCTCGGAAGCGAGCCGACTTTATTGCCGCTGTTTATATCATAAACTTCCATACCTCCAGTGCCTACAGCAACAAAAGCCAGTCCGTTATGCAGCCGGACGATAGACTTGGCTTCCAGGTACTTTCCTTCATCGTCAAAATGGTCGCCCCCTGTCGGTATCTCCCTTACAATTTCGCCGTCGTGATCCATAACCACCAGCCTGCTGTTATTATTTTCGGCGCTGAATACAACAAGCCACTCATCATCCAGATCGATTGAGCGCGCGTATTCAACAGGAATGAACCTGGGATCGCGCAGCCCGTTGTTCAGTATTGTAAGTCCACCTCCCGACCCCGATGTGCTGTATACCGCCTCGTTGCCTTCATGGTTATACCTTACGTCGTTCCCCATGTAACTCGGAAGATCCTGGTACTGGCGTGGTTCTGCAAGATGCATGAACTGATTGGCCTGGTTGGCTATAAACTTCTCCACAACAGCCGGGGTAACAAGGTCAAGGTCGTGATATTGAAGATTGTAGGCTCCTGTAAGATATATAAAATGGTTATTCCCCTGTCCTTTAGGATCGATATCAATAGAGCTTATATCCTTCTCGGGGAAGATCACGCTCTGAATAAGCGAGGGGTTCCTGATATCACTTACATCGTAAACATCGACCCCGCCGAGGTACTCCTCACCCTGGCGGTTATATGTCACGAATGCATTGTTCTCCACTATTTTGATATGCGATGCCTGAAGCACTTTGCCCTCATATGACGGAGGATCAACCTCCGCCCTGAGATAGATCTCATAACGCGGGGCAACAGCAGACTTCAGTGTGCCAACAGCCTGTTTATGATCAACCGGCACTATGGGCATCAGCCTCCCTCCCTCTATCAGGTGCATCCTGCGCGCCAGGCTGGAGAGGTCATTATTGATTATCATCTCCTGGTCGAGACGACGCTCCGTGATAGGGTCCTTTTCACAGGAAATAAAAATGAGGGTCATGACAGGAATCATGACCAGTATTGGTATTAACTTCTTCATAATCAGTGCTTGTTTTAATTGTTAAGCTTGTTGCAAAAATACATTTATAATCATATGGGTTAACGTACCATACCACAAAAGGTTATAAAAATTTGATTAACTGCCAGTTTTCTTACACTAAAGAAACTTCCTGCCTGTTTTTTTACCTGTTGTAGTAAATATGCACAAACCCGGTCCTGTTGTAAACAGGTTCGGCGGAGGTTATCACGTAATAATAGACGCCCGGTCGCACCCGGGTACCGGAGGGGTTTCTTCCGTCCCAGTTGATAACAGGCGAGGTGTGTTTATAGACAACATTACCTGCCCGGTCAAAAACTGTTATGGTAAGGGGTGTAACCCCGTCCGACCTTATAATGAAGTAATCATTTATGCCGTCGCCGTCAGGGGTAAACACATTGGGCACCTCAAAAACCTCCTCTACAGTTACAGGAAGCACATCAGAGGTAAATATCATCAACGGGTCGTCACGGTCGGTTACCGTAACGGTTACATTGTAGGTTCCCGCCGCCGTGTAGGAGTGCATTACAACAGGCAGCCTTCCTGTATTGCCGTCGCCGAAGTCCCATTCAAACCTGTACCGAAGGGTGTCGCCCGCTGCAAAAGCCCTGGCAGGGCCTCCGTTCTCATGATACCGGGCTGAAAAAGTGACCCTGAAAGATGCCAGGTCGTCAACCCGGTAATCGGCAGAAACACGGTCTATCTGTGCATTCAGCAGCGAAAAAGGCGAAAGGATAACAAAAAGTGTAAGGTAACTCAGATATCTATACATTGCAAATCTGTTTAGACTGCCCGGCAGTCAGGCCATCATAGCGCAATTTATCAAATTTTTTCGGTCAACCGCTTTACCAGCTTGAAATTATTGAAGAACTCCTTGGCAAAAACCCTTATGACCGTATAGGTGGGTATGGCAAGGAACATGCCAATTATCCCGGCTGCCGTACCTCCGATCATCAGCACCAGGAATATCTCCATCGGATGTGCATGGACGCTGCTTGCGTATATAAGCGGCTGGAATATCATATTGTCAATCAACTGCACACAGATAAATACTATCAGCATCAATCCCAGCAGTGGGAGTAATTCGGAGTAAAAGGAGAGATCAAGGTGGGTCACTATACCGATAAATATCCCAAGGGTAGCCCCAATTACCGGTCCTATATAGGGTATTACATTGAAAACGCCTACCAGAAGCCCTATGACCAGGGCATTGTTGAATTTAATGCCTACCAGGAGCATACCGATGGTGATCAGTATGATTATAAATGTTATCTGAAGGATTATCCCTATAAAGTAACGCATAAGAAGGTACTTTATCGACGACATGACATGCCTGACAGCCCTTTCATGGCTTGTAGGCACAAATATCAGCAAACCCTCAAGAAAAAGACGGTCATCCTTCAGAAAGAAAAAGGTCATGAAGGTTATGGCAAATGCCGCAATAAAAATATTGCCCAGCAGGGTGGCAACCGACCTGAAGATATTTGTAAAGAAATCAATGTTCAAAATTGAGTTGAGCCTCTGCGAAAAGAATTCGGGTATGCTTACGTCCCTGAAAGCATCAAGCTCATACCTGAGCATAAAGATCTCTATCTGCCTGAGCGGCTCATCAAGGTTTTTAACAACCGCATCGGCGTTGATATTGGCCAGCTCACTGGCCTGGTAGGCAACGATAGGTACAAAAACCCTGAAAAACAACAATACGGCACCCCACAACAGCAATACCCCGATCAGCGCGCTTATCCATCTCGGGACCGTGATATTTCCGTGCCTCACTTTGTCGAGCAGTTCTACGACAGGCCTGCCTACAAGCGAAAGGACAAAACTGACCAGTATATAAAATATGATAGCCCGCAGGTACCAAAGAATTAAAAGAATTATTGCACCTCCTATCGCCAGTGCAATGTATCTTCCGGTTCCCCTTCTGGTTTCAGGTTGAGTTTCCAAATATCATCCGGTATTGGTTACTATCTGTTTCCATTTGCCCATCGTTGTTTACGGGCTGTTAACGGCAATTTTCACCTGCCAGTATACAAAAATAACTTTCAAATTGGTATAAACAGTAAAATTGATGATAATATTTAACCCTGACATCCGCGAAAGCGGCATAATGAGACTCTTGCCGGAAGGGAACGGGCACGCAATGAGCAAGAAACGGACCGATATATGGGCGCCCTAAATGATCACACCCTTGCCGACAGTGCGGGAATGGCAGTTTTTTCCCGGGCTTTGATTATCTTCGTGCACCCAAATTTCTGTAAGAAATGATCGAAACCCACGCAGGAGAGCTGTCAGCACTTATGGCAGCGATATTCTGGACTTTCACTGCCCTTGCTTTTGAATCGGCCGGGAAAAAGATCGGAAGCCTTACCGTTAATCTTATAAGGCTTTTTATGGCCTTTATCTTGCTGGGCATTTTCACATGGTTCGCCAGGGGAGAGTTTTTCCCTGCAGGTGCAACTGCCCATAACTGGATATGGCTGTCATTATCGGGGTTTGTGGGATTTGTTCTGGGCGACCTGTTCCTTTTCAGGGCATATGTGGTGGTTGGCGCACGTATCTCAATGCTCATCATGTCGCTTGCCCCTCCAATTGCCGCTACTGTCGGCTGGCTTATTATGGGGGAGACCATGTCGCCCCGCAGCCTTGCAGGCATGGTGGTGACAATTGCCGGTATAGCCATGGTCATCCTAACCAGGCAGGGTGCCGACATGCCCGACCTGCCAGGAAACCAACCATCAGGCAATAGAAGGAACGGGATCAGGTTCACATACCCTGTGGCAGGTATCCTGCTCGCGTTCGGCGGTGCGGCGGGACAGGCTACGGGACTGGTGCTGAGCAAGTATGGAATGGAGGGATACGATGCCTTTGCGGCCACTCAAATCAGGGTTATTACAGGTTTTTTCGGTTTTACCGTGATCTATACCCTGCTGCGCCGCTGGTACAGACTGATGCCCGCTCTAAGGAACAGGCCGGCCATGGCGCGCGTCGGGATAGGGGCATTTTTCGGTCCGTTCCTGGGTGTATCATTTTCGCTGCTTGCGGTAAAATATACATCCTCGGGCATTGCCGCAACAATCATGAGCATAGTTCCAGTTCTGATAATCCCATTCTCGGTATTCATGTTCAGGGAAAAAATAACCCCCAGGGAGGTGCTGGGGGCATTTGTTGCCATTGGCGGAGTTGCCCTTTTCTTTTTATAGGCAGGTGGCACAGTTTAAGATCTCCTGCCAGGCCTTCAGTAACCCGGGGGTTATCTGCCTGCAGCATTTCCGGCAGATCGCATACCCGGGATCATCAGTGTTGTTAAGTGCATTCTCATACACCTTCAGCCGTTGCCATCATTCTTTTTCCGAATTTCTTCCCGAACTCCCTCAGTTCATCTATTTTTCCGGCATGCGGGTAGAATTTGGATGAGAACCCGCCTTCCATCACATTGAGCTTCAGATTCTTCAATGTTTCCTCAATGATGCCGGTCGCCTCACCACTCCAGCCGTATGAACCGAACGATGCCGCCAGTTTTCCCTTGTCCCTCAGCGGGTTTATCAGGGCAAAAAGCTTGTATACCGGAAGCAGGGTATTCTGGTTTATTGTCGGCGACCCTACAAGCAGGGCATTGCATCGGGTAAGCAATGAATCAACGTCTCCCAGGGGCATTGTCTCAATATCGGCTGTTTCAACTATTATAGCATTATCAGCCTCCCTTATTCCTTCGGCAATATGCTCTGCCATCTGTTTCGTGTACCCGTATGCTGAGACATATGCCAGCAATACATTCTTATCTTCCGGCTGCGAACTTGCCAGGTATTCCCTGGAATACTGCTCTGAAAGGTCAACCAGTTTTTTCCAGTTTGACCTCAGGATCGGCCCGTGCCCTGTTGCAATTAGAGAGATATCGAGCGGCCTGATCTTTTCGATCGCCTTCAGCATGAATTTGCTGTAGGGTTTAAGAATTACATCAAAATAGTATTTGAACGAATCGTGGTAGTCCGGTACAAGATCGTCAAACATCTCTTCGGTACAGAAATGGGCCCCGAACGAGTCGCAGGTAAAAAGCACCCTGTCCTCTTCAAGCCAGGTATACATGGTGTCGGGCCAGTGCAGATTGGGGGCAGATATGAACCTGAGGGTCTTATTGCCCAGGTCGAGAGTATCGCCCTCTTTGACCTTCATACTTTTGAAGGGTATCGACACCATATCCTCAAGGTAACGTAAAGCGTTACCGCTCCCTACAACGGTTGCTCCGGGAGCAAGCCTCAAAAGGTTTTCAAGGTTGCCCGAATGGTCAGGTTCGGTGTGGTTCAGGATCACATATTCAATCTCCGAAGGATCGGCAACCCTCTCTATCTTATCCAGCCATGTATCCCAGAAAGTGGCCTTGGTGGTCTCGATAACCGCCTTTTTCCCGGCATTGATAAAATAGGAGTTGTAGGTAGTCCCGTATTTAGTCTCCATTACAATATCGAATGTCACAATATCATAGTCGCGTATCCCTATCCATTTAACATCGGGTGTAACATCCAGTATTTTGCTATCGGTCATAAGTAAAAATTTTATAGGTTCATGGTCAGTATAAACAGGTTTTGTTATTTAAACGAGGCTATCACCGAGGTAATCCCGCTCACTTTCTGCCCGATACTCACATTAAGCCTGACGTTAGTGGGCAGAAAGAGGTCAACCCTTGACCCGAATTTTATGAACCCAAGCTCCTGGCCCTGGTCAACCTGCTCGCCGGGGCGGGCGTAACAGACTATCCTGCGTGCCAGCACACCGGCTATTTGCCTTATGAGAACAGCATGGCTGCCGTTTTCAACTACAACCGAGCTCCGCTCATTTGCCGAAGAGGCTTTGGGGTGCCAGGCAACCAGGTACTCTCCCGGGTGATACTTGAAGTACCTTACAGTGCCTGTTATCGGGAAGTGATTCATGTGAACATTAAGTGGCGACATGAAAATTGACACCTGCAGCCTCCTGTCATTAAAAAACTCATTCTCTTCGATCTCCTCAATTGCCACAACTTTCCCATCGGCTGGTGCAATAACCAGGTTATCATCAGGTTCAAGTTGCCGGCTGGGCATTCTGAAGAACCATAATATAAAAAACATGATAACAAGCGAAAAAACCATAAATGCCTGTTCAAAAAAATTCCCCGTCTGCAGGAAAAGCCTGATTATGATGTTTGCGGCCAGTAAAACAGCAAGCAACGTTATCAGAATGGTATATCCCTCTTTGTGAATTCTCATTTTAATTAATTAGGATAAGATAGACATAAATTGCAGGCACCACCAGAAGCCATGCATCAATACGATCAAGCACGCCTCCGTGCCCGGGAAGGATCGTCCCTGAATCCTTAACTCCCAACTCCCTCTTGATCATTGATTCCACCAGATCGCCATATATACCGAAAACAATAACTATCATCCCTGCATACAGCCAGCCTGATGCATCCGGCAGGGGTACCAGGCGACCCATAAGCCAGGCGGCCGCAATGGTGAGGGCTCCCCCTCCGATTGTCCCTTCCCAGGATTTTTTCGGCGATACAGATGCAAACAGCCTGTTTCGCCCAAACGGCACCCCGAAAAGATATGCCGCAGTGTCGTTTACCATTATCAGTGCAAGCACTCCTGCAAGCAACCACGGGTAGTATCCCTGGTAAACAGATGCGGCGGGATACACAAGAAAATTCAGCAGCGACAGTGGCAAGGCCACATATACCAGTCCGAGAAAAACCGTTGCAACTTTTTTAAACGGCCTGCCCTTACCGGTATACAGCTCCGATACCAGGACCAGCGGCGGCAATAAAACCAGCAATGAGAGCCACCCGGACTCAAACATGCCCGATGCATAGCCATGCAGCAGGCCAAACAGTATGAGTGATGCCACAACAGCCGTTATCTTCCTTACCCTGGTAGTGCCTGTTTCATCAAGGCTCAGGAACTCAAGCAATGCAATTACCATCAGCAGAGAGTATACCAGCACGAACCCGATCCTGCCGGCAATAAGCGAACCGTAAATTACCAAACCGAAAATGCAGCCGGTCAGAGTACGTTTTATAAAATTATTCAAGATTCAAGCTCTTTAAGCAATTCCCTGGCGGACTCCTCATTTTCTTCTTTTACAAAAACCTCTATATCTCCAAAAGAGGCGTGGGCTGTGTCTTTCCGGTTCATTATTACCGCCTCGATGCCGTTCTGGCCGAGTATCTGCCTCGCCATCTCAGCCCTGTAATTATCTCCGGTCATATATGCAACCTTCCAGTCATTTTCCATGCTGCCGGTTTTTTTAAATGTCACGCCCTTTCCTTACTGGGCAGAGTGCCGCGTTCATCGCCTGCAATTATCTTTTTACGGGGTTTTTCAATCCTTTTACCAGGTTCATTATCTTTCTGCTGCTTATCCTGCTTATCCTGTTTATCCTGTTTATCCTG
>SLMM01000139.1 GCA_007133565.1 Bacteroidales bacterium | reverse complement strand
CGGTAATGTCAGTCCTTGTTGCCATCCGCAGGCCGGCCACCGCCTGACAGGTGGATGTTCCCGGCTGCCTGACAGGTGGATGTTCCCGGCTGCCTGACAGGTGGATGTTCCCGGCTGCCTGACAGGTGGATGTTCCCGGCTGATCCTGGCAAACTACTGAATTTTTAACCATAAACCATTAAAACAACGGGTAAAATGAGACAGGCAGCTTTCATAACCTCCTTAGTCCTGCTTGCTGCAGCATTATCCTGCAACAGCGATGCCAACAGAAACGGGATTGCCTCCCGGCAGCTTCATTATGTTACTCCCGGCGATGCCGGATTTGATGAGAGGAGCATTGAAAACCTCGATTCGCTCTTCAATGAATACATTGCAAAAGAGGCCATTGCCTCGGCCGAGGTGATGGTAGTGCGAAACGGCGGTATTGCATATCACAGGTCCTTTTCCCCGGAAGGGGCGGTCAGCGGACAGGATTCAATATACCGGATCATGTCGATGACCAAGGCGATAACCAGCGTGGCAGCAATGATGCTGTATGAGCAGGGAAAATTCCTGCTGGATGACCCGCTGGAAAAATATCTGCCTGAGTTCGCCGATATGCTGGTGCTGCAGTCAGTTAACCCTTCCGACACCTCCTTCACTGCGTTACCGGCACGCAGGAAAATAACGGTAAGAGACCTGCTGAGACATACAAGCGGAATGGCATACAGCTTCACCTCGCCCGACATGCAGATGATCTACCAGAAAGCCGGGGTAGTTGAAGCAATACCATCAGGCACTGAAGTGAGGACAATGGCCGAAAATATGAAGATACTCGGCAGCCTGCCCCTGCTGCATGAACCCGGGAAATATTACACATACGGAGTCAGCACCGATGTGCTTGGTTACCTGGTTGAGGTGGTCTCCGGACAGAGATTCGATGAGTATCTGACGGAGCACATCTTTGAGCCCCTGGGGATGGATGACAGCTATTTCTTTGTTCCCGGGAATAAATCGGCAAGGCTTGCCAAAGGATTTTCCAACACCACCGAAGAGCCACTGGTAAAGATGGAGGGGCCGGGAGAAATTATTGAATATCACACCAGAACAGATGAAAAGTTTTTCTCCGGAGGTGCCGGGCTGTGCACCACTGCGGCTGATTATGCAAAGTTCCTTCAGATGCTTCTTAACAGGGGAACTTACAACGGGGCACGGGTTCTCGGACCAAAGACAGTTGACCTGATGGTGACCAACCAGATGGCAGGAATCGGTCCGCATGGAGGAAGCGGGCCGGATGACAGAACATTAGAATTCGGGCTCGGCTTCCAGCTTGGCACCGAAGATTCATACCGGACAAAACCGGGTTCACTGCAGAGGTATTCATGGGGAGGCGCACTTGGCACCACTTACTGGTGGGACACCGAAAACCAGCTTGCAGTGGTAGGTATGATACAGATGCTCCCCTTCTTTCACAACGATATGTGGGAAAAGATGGAGGTGACCATTTACGGTGCATTGAACTGATTGACGGCCCTCTTTACCTTACATAAAAATCAAGAAGCAGCTCATCATTCAGCCAGGCCTGAAGCCTGTCGCCGATGCTGACCGGCCCCACCCCGGCGGGGGTGCCCGTAAAGATCAGGTCGCCTATCTTGAGGGTGATAAACTGTGAAATGTATGATATTATCTGATCGAACGAAAAGATCATCTGCGACGAGTTCCCCTTCTGTACCGTTTTGCCGTTTATATCAAGACGAATTGAGATATTTCCGGGGTCACCTGTTCCACCTGTTTTGACGAACCTTCCAAGCGGGGCCGAATTGTCAAATGCTTTGGCTATTTCCCATGGAAGGCACTTCTCCTTGCACCTGTCCTGCAGGTCACGGGCGGTGAAATCAATTCCAGCAGTTACCTCATCGTAATACCTGTGTGCAAAACGCTGGTCGATATTCCTGCCAAGACGGTTTATCCTGAGCACTATTTCAACCTCATGATGGATGTTGGAAGAGAAATCAGGATAGAAGAAGGGCTTGTTGTTAATTATTAAGGAAGTGTCGGGCTTAAGGAAAAAAACCGGCTTTTCGGGTACCGGGTTATCAAGCTCTTTGGCATGATCAACATAATTTCTTCCTATACATATTATTTTCATACCTCCTTTAATAAATCCCCGTCATTACAGACATTCACGCATTTAACGCACTTCTGTCGATGGGCGGACAGAAGGAAACAGCCATATCTACCGGTTGAATTTCCTTAGCTTTATATTGGTCAGCACTTTCTTCGTATAAAGAGGGAAGTCGGCATTCATGATCCAGCCATAGTAACCCGGATCCCTTTCTAGGACCTCCTCCACCGGCACACCCTTGTATTTGCCGAAGTTTATGACCTCAACATCATTGTCATTATAGACAATTCGCCCCATATAATCGGCATTGCGGGTATGCGAAGAAAAACCGGAAAGGGCGTCAACATCGTTTTCAAGATCGCTGTACCTTTCTATCTGGGCCTGCAGGACTTCGTAGGTCGCCCTTGTATCGGCTTCGGCGCTGTGTGCATTATCAAGGTCCTTATTGCAGTAGAACCGGTAAGCTGCCGCCAGGTTCCGCTGCTCCATCTTCATGAATATGACCATCACATCTATCAGCTTTCTCTTTTTCATGTCGAAGTCGACGTTGGTGCGCAAAAACTCCTCTGCAAGCAAGGGGATATCAAACTTGTTGGAATTGAAACCTGCAAAATCACATCCCTCAAATTCATTGGCCAGTGTTTGCGCCACCTGCTGGAAGGTTGGTGCATCCTTTACATCAGCATCTGATATGCCATGCACTGCAGTGGCCTCAGGCGATATGGGCATTTCGGGATTTATTATCCAGGTTCCGGTCACCTCTCTTCCGTCAGGATACACTTTAAGATAAGACAGTTCAACTATCCGGTCCTTAACAACATCTGTACCCGTGGTTTCAAGATCAAAAAAAATCAGGGGATTCTTAAGCTTCAGTTTCACAACAGCAAAGAGATTAATTTCTGCCTGCAGATGGCAGAATTTATACATTTATCATCATGGGCATAAGAAGCATGAGAAGGTCTTCGTCATCATTATTCTTCTCAGCAGGCAACAGCAGTCCTGCCCTTGAGGGATCGCTCAGCTCAATTATCACCTCTCCTGACGAAAGGTTGTTAAGGATATCAATCAGGAAAGTGGATTTGAAGCCTATCTCCATCTCATCGCCTTCATACTGACACTGAAGCTTCTCATAGGCTGAGATGCTGAAATCGATATCCTGGGCCGAAACAGTAACCTGGTTGTCGCCAAGTTCCAGCTTCACAAGGTTGCTGGCCTGGCTTGAAAACACTGAAACCCTGCGTAATGTGTTTATAATATCCAGCCGGTCGATTACGAGCTTATTCGGATTGTCGGCAGGAATTACCGAGCTGTAATTCGGATAGTTACCCTCAACAAGACGACTAACCAGCTTGTAGTCGGTAAGGGTGAAAAGTGCATTCTTGTCATCAAACTCAACGATCACCTCCCCCTTTTCCCTGGCAAGGATGTTACGAAGCAAAGACGCAGGCTTCTTAGGAAGGATAAATGATGACTCAGCCTCAGTCTTTACGTCAAACCTTTTGTACCTGACTAACTTGTGGGCATCTGAGGCAACAAAGATCATATTATCCGGGGTGAAATCCAGGTAAATGCCGTTCATTACAGGCCTGAGTTCGTCATCGGCGGTGGCAAAAATTGTTTTGGAAATACCATGCAGAAGAACCTCCGCGCTCATCCTGACAGTTACCTTGAGGTCGTCCTTAAGTACAGGATACTGAGGGAAATCCTCGCCATTCTGTCCTACAACACTGAATTTGCCGTTTTCGGTTGTTAGTTCCACCGAATAGTCTTCGGTTGAGATGTCAAAAGTGAGCGGTTGCTCAGGAAACTCTTTGAGAGTTTCTGTAAGTAATCTGGCAGGTATTGCGATAAGGCCCTCCCCTGATGTATTGTCAAGATGCATTCTTGTGGTAAGGGTTGATTCCAGGTCAGAAGCCGTTATTACCAGCTCATTGTCCTTCAGGTTAAATAAAAAATTATCAAGGATAGGCAGGGTGTTTTTCGTGCTTATGACCCTGCTTACAGCCTGCAGATGATTCAGCAGATCGGTACTGGATACAACAAACTTCATATTGTATGTTTTGGTTTATATAATAATTATTCTCAAAATAGTTTGTCTGCGTGCACTTTACAATCAAAATGCAAATATCAATAATACAAAAAAAAAATAACCTGAACAACAAGTGCGGAACCCAGGCGGAAATTTCTCCATTACCGGCCGTGAGGCTTGAAATATGAAGAGGTCCTCAATATCAGATCAACCGAATGATAAGGAACTATAACCATTTCAGAACCACCTTCAACCAGCCCGTACAACCTGAAAACATCAAAATCAGGGTTTCCGTTGTCATATCCGCTGATAATCCTGTGAAGGCGAAGATCAGACACAGACCCGTCACGGCAGGTTACTTTTACAAGGTGATCATAACCAGCCCGGGTAAGTGAATCAGACAATTCAAGCTCATTCTCCCGGGCAGGGCGTTCATACGGCACATAGATGAAATTTGCAAGAAACCTTACTGCCAGGGAGTCATTAATGTCATCTACCGGGTCTTCTCCGGTATGGCTGTAAAGCCGGTACTCCCGGGGCCCCGGCTGTCTCAGAATAAATGAGCCACTTTCATCTTCACGGTGGTACACCAGTACCTCGGCAATATCATCCGGCCGGTAACCAAACAGCATGTTTGGACGCCAGTAACCCGGATCTGTCACAAACAGCGAAGCCACATGTCCGCTAAACCCCACCACCTCAACAACATAAGGTTCTTTTGCCCCTTCCCTGATCATATAGGTGGGGTTTCCTGGGCCGGGCGACCAAACATGGTAAACACGGGTTCTGCGGCCAATAGTGGTTTCAACCGTTATGGCCGCACCGGCGAGGCCCTCCGTCACGTTGCCGAGCATCGAGCGGGGGACGGGACTGCCTGCGCGGAGCCGGCCAAAGGTCTGCAGTAACATTTCAACTGCCTTTTCCCTTGCCTCAAAAACTGAATTTACAATCCACGTCCCATCCTCAAGGTCAAGTGTCAGCTCATCTTTGCCGTCTCTTATAACAACTCTTTCAATATCCTCAAAGTTGATGATCGCAAACCCTGTTTCCCGGCGGTCCAGCGTCGTACTGCTCCTGTGCTGCCTGAAAAAAAGGACCAGAAGAAGAAGAAGAACTATAGCGGCAATATGATATCTGTATTTTCGCATTAAATATGGTTGGGTTACCCGGAAGCGTATAACCTCCTCCTGATACTGGTAAATATCAGCCCTGAGATAATAATCAGCGCAAAAGGCACTCCAAGGTTGACAACCTGCCAGGTCAGCCGCTGCTCACGAACTCTCCGGCGGTCGAGCATTCTGAGCTGGAGTTCCCTTGTTCGCAGTTCCATCAGTCCGTGCTCATCAAGAAGATAATTCAGTGCATTTACCACAAATTCCCTGTTGCCGAAAGTTTGTCCGCTGTACCTGTCATACCCGAGTGGCAGAGGCTCTGGCAAACCACCCGAAACCGTAACGTCATTTCTGATTATGTCACCGTCAGATACAACAAGCATACGGGTCCTTTCACCCTGCTCCCTGAAACCGGGGTCATCCATTCCGATTATGCCCCTTATCACCCTGTTTGCAAAAACAGACCTGAACTCTCCCTCAAGCATTACGGCAACGGGCTTGTGTGCCATACTGAAGTCACTGCTGCGCGGTTCTTCCTGTGCCATATCAAGGCTTACAAGCATTGGAGCATTAACTACACGGGTTGCAGGTGAGGACCTCAGAAGCACCTCACGGCTGATACCGGTATCAGTCCCGACAGTATCTATCACACTGGCAAATTCAGCCTTTACATAATTGAGCCCTCTGGTTACCGGATGCATGTCATTACCTGCCAGAAGGGGCGAGAAGTACCATGGTGCAGGTACAAATCTGGCCTGTTCACCGGCAAGTGCAACATTTACCGGGATAAGCAGGCAGTTTGCATCCATAATCAGGTTGGGATTAAGCCTTACACCATAACGGAAAAGCATATCATCAAGATTAAGGTCGTTTATCAGCGCAACCGCTTCACTCTGGTATGTCAGGCTGTCAAGGTCGATAGCTACCGGATCTATAAACCACATGACCCTTCCTCCATTCATTATGTATTGATCTATGACATACTTTTCAGGTTCGGTAAATGGCCTGATGGGTTTGGCAATTATTATCGCATCATATTCATCAAGGCTGCCCGGATTTCCTGTATCAATACGCCCACGGTAAATATCATAATACCTGGCCATCGCATCACTGGCACCGGCAACCAGCATTTCGTCAAGTTCTCCATGCCCTTCAATAAATGCCACTTTTTTTGCCCCGGGGTCTGTAATCGAATAGAGTGCACTTGCAAACTCATATTCCAGTCCCTGAACAGAATTGTTCAGGTTCTGTTCAGCCGGAAGGGCGGGATTGTTCCTGAGCAGGTTCACCGGCATCTCAAAACCATCATAGGATATAAGTGCTCCCGGAAAGACAAGTTTTTGAGACCTTCCCCCTCCCCTTTCAGCAATTTCAATATTTGTCGGATTCAGGCCTTTGCCGTGCAACTCCCTGTAAAGGTCATTCCTTACAGCCGGATCATCAATGTCTGAGGGGTCAATAAATTCATATTGAAGCCTGTGCCCGGCAATCACCCTGAACTCGTCGAGCAGCTCGCGTGTGGCATTTCTCATGCGTCTGAATCCCGCCGGAAGATCTCCGTCAAGGTAAACCCTGACATGAACAACATCATCAAGGCTTTCAAGCATATCGCGGGTGGTGCCTGACAGCGTGTACCTTCGGTCTGATGTCAGGTCAGCCCTCACAAAAACGTGGCCTGACAATATCCCGGCAAGCACCAGTCCCCCAAGCAGGAAAGCGGGCCTTGCAAACTGTTTCTTTTTCCTGCCTTCAAGGACCGTGCCTGTCAGGTATACAAAGAAAACAATAAGGGATAAAAAATAGACAAGATCGCGGGTATCAACCACTCCCCTGCTGACTGACCGGTAATGCTCATTTATGCCTAGGTGAAGCATCAACTCCTCCAACCGTGGAGGTAATGGCAATGCGCTTATCATCTCAAAACCTGTAAAGAAGAAAAAACAGAGCATAACGGTGACAATGAAAGCAACGATCTGATTGTCGGTGAGAGATGATGCAAAAAGACCTATGGCAGCATAACAGCTGGCCAGGAACACAAGTCCGATATAAGACCCCCAGATTGCCCCGGAATCAAGATTCCCGGGGGGATTACCCAGCGAATGCACCGACCAGTACCATACGAGAGTCGGAATAAGAGAAATAAGGATCAGGATCACTGCAGCCATAAATTTTGCCGCAACTATCTTCAGGTCAGTCAGCGGCCTTACATGGAGAAGCTCAATTGTGCCCGATCTTCTCTCTTCAGCAAACATTCTCATTGTAACGGCAGGCACCAGGAAAAGAAATACCCATGGAGCTATAATAAACAGCGTGTCGAGAGTAGCGTATCCACTGTCGGGAATGTTTAGCTCACCCGGAAAGACCCATATAAACAGTCCGCTTACAATCAGAAAGACCCCCACTACAACATAACCTGTAAGTGAACTGAAAAAACTGCCGATTTCCTTTTTAACCAGTGCAAACATTTTACTTAAATATTTTTCCGGGCATGCATTCTCGCCAACAAAACCCGGCTTTTCAGAACAAATCTTCGTATCTTTTTATTTTTACACCTGTATAGTAGAACTGCAATATATCAATAAAATTATAACCTCTTGCAGCCATTTCCATCGCACCCTCCTGGCAAAGCCCCACACCATGTCCGTGACCCCTTCCCCGGATCAACAGCCGGTCTGAAGGGTTCGCCACCCGTATATCGAACCACGCGGACCGGAGGCCCCAGTCATTGCGGAGAATCCTGAAAGGTATACTGACATCTCCTATATTGTAAAACGACCTGCGAACCTGCTGTCTGAATGCAAATAATTGCGGATCAGGCTTGGCTGCAACCATTGCAAATCCCATTCTGCGCAGGTAATCCGCCCATTTGTCCGTATTAATCCCGGCTTCCCAGACAGCATTCCTGCTGTTCAGGCAATATGGATCATTGACCGATCGCAGGTAGGGGCGGTGAACCAGCCATACATCCTCCGAATTGACGGTCTGCCCTCCGCAATTAGAGTGATATGCTGCAGTTATAAGGCTGTTGTCTTCAGTAACTATTACCAATCTGTCGGTAAGGCTGACAGCTTCATAAATAGTTTCATTTCCACTGAGGCGGCCCTTGTAAACCTGGCAATGAACATCATCACAAAGATGAAAGCCTTCATCGGCGTGTCTGCTGATATTCCCGTAGAGATATGTGCGGCTGATAATTGCCTGTACCCGGTAAAACATCCGGGGCCAACCGGTACCTGCCTCGGCCTCAACTACCCCGGCTAAATAATTGTGCTCATCGACACGGTTTATTATCCTGAGTCGCCCGAATTCAACGCTAATATCGAGGCTGCCAAAATAGAATGACCTCTCTGTTACAGGGTCTGCAGGCCTCAGGCTGAATACGCTGAATTCATCAATCTCATTGAAAGAGGCGGCCGAACAGACACCTATCCTGCCAGACTGGTTTCTGATCAGAAGACTGTCTCCGTGCATAGTTATATAGAGTATGTCGTTCTCACCATAGACCCCCTCATCATTCCCGTCTGCAACTAACCTGTATGTTCCGCGGTCGGCCGAAACAACAATTGCCGAGAGGGAATGCTCATTGAAAAGGCTTATAAGGAACGTATCAGATCTGGCCGGCAAGGTGACAAGGATCATTAATATAATATTTATCAGAAGCTTACCCATCAGCATATATTTTTAATCCAGTCCAAGGCATCCGGCAATCTTTTCCGCAGCTCTCCCGGAAGCACCGGGGCCTCCCAGTACCTGTTCAAGAGATTTCATTTCTTCCAGCATCTTATGACGGTAACCTGCATCAAATAAAATACTTTTCATTTCAGCGGCAATATTATCAGCGGTCATCTCCTCCTGAATAAGCTCCCGGACAACCTCCCTTTCCATTATGAGGTTGACCAGCGAAATATACCTTACCCTGACAAATCTTCTTGCAATTTGATATGATAACCAGGAGCCCCGGTAACATACCACCATCGGAACGCCCAGCAAGGCAGCCTCAAGGGTGGCAGTGCCGCTTACCACCATTGCCGCGGCTGATTGCTGAAGCAGGGCATAGGTCTCATTGAACAAAACAGGCACACTGTCGCCGGTATATTTTCTGTAAACAGAAGGACCTACCGAGGGTGCGCCTGCCACAACCAATTGGTATCCTTCAAAATGTCGGGCTAAGGAAAGCATCACCGGAAGGCAGTTGTGGATCTCCTGTAACCTGCTCCCGGGAAGTACTGCTATAATAGGCCGGGCCGGGATTGCTGTCCTCTCCATGAACCGTTCTGCACTTTCGCCTCTGCATGACCTTGCTTCAACAGCATCGGCAACAGGGTTACCGACATAATCTACCTCATAGCCGTATTGCCGGTAAAAGTCGGTCTCAAAGGGCAAGATGGCAAGCATATGGTCAACATATCTTTTTATTGTTTTGACTCGGGAACTGTTCCATGCCCATACCTTTGGAGAAATGTAGTAAAATACCCTGATTCCAAGTGTTGAAGCATATTTTGCCATCCTGAGATTAAACCCCGGGTAATCTATCAGCACGAGTGCATCAGGCCTGTAGCTGGCAATATCCCTCCGGCACATCCGCATTGCCGAAAAAATTGCCAGCCCATTTTTCAGCACTTCCCAGAAACCCATGAAGTTTATGCTGTCAATGTGTCGTACCAAAGTTCCTCCTTCAGCCTGCATAAGGTCTCCTCCCCAGTATCTGAAGCTGGCGTCGGGATCTTTGGCCCTGAGAGCTTTCATAAGGTTAGAGCCATGAAGATCGCCTGAAGCTTCTCCTGCAATTAAATAGTACCTCATAACCAGGATATGACCTTTAACAACAGAATAATGCCGGCAAAGATGAAAGTGGCAAGAAGTACACCGCGGGCTGAAAACAGGTAGTTTTTCCTGATAAAGATATAGAAAATCAAAAGGTTGGGAAGTATGTTGAGGCTCATAAGCGGGGCTAAGATATCCCTGAACCAGACATACTTCAGAAACTCGAAAAAAGGGATATGTCCGTACCTGAAAAGGTAAACCAGAAAGAATGAAACCAGGGGGATGATCAAACCGGCAAAAACTCCGGTTCTTTGTGAATTAAGTTCCAGCTTTCGCATAGGCAGACCTTAGTTTTAACATGGCATCCCTGTCGGAAAAATCTATCCTGACAGGAACTACGGATACATAATCGTTTTTGAGCGCCCACTCATCTGTATCCTCGTCATCAGGCTCATAGTTTTCAAAATATCCGGTAAGCCAGAAATAATCCCTTTTATGCGGATCCGTTCTCTTGTCAAACTCCTCTATCCACAAACCTCTTGCCTGCCTGCAGATCTTTATCCCCCTGATCTTGTCGGCAGGAATCCTGGGAAAATTGACATTCAGGCATACTCCGGCAGGAAGCCCGTCAACAAGCGTTTTTCTTATTATCTCTTCGCCGTAAAGGATGCATCCTGAAAAATCGGGTCTTGAAGAATAATCTGTTATTGATAATCCGACTGAAGGTATGGCATGCAGCCCGCCTTCCACGGCAGCTGCCATAGTGCCGCTGTAGACAACAGAAATTGATGAATTGGACCCATGGTTTATTCCTGAAAGCAAGAGGTCGGGTTTCTTTTCCAGCAACTGGTTGACAGCTATCTTCACACAATCTGCAGGGGTACCTGAGCATGACCAGAACTCAAGGCCTTCCTCCTCCCTGAGCCTTTTGATCCGTAAAGGATATTTTATTGTAATAGCATGCGACATTCCCGACCGGCCCTCATCAGGAGCAATGGCAATTACATCGCCAAGCTTACGGGCCATATCAATCAATGTTTTCAGTCCCGGAGCATGAATTCCGTCATCATTTGTTACAAGAATCAGAGGCCTGTTGTTTTCTGGTTTCAATTTTCCACTTTTTTAATATTATTCCGCAAATATATCCATTTGATTGATTGTTTCAATGAAGCAGACTGACAATATTTATATCCGGAGTCGGAGGTTTTGGCACTGTAACAACCCATAAGTTTAATTTTTGCTTACTTTTGGGATTTTAAACACAATTGAAAATACCTTATGAAGATCTCACTTAACTGGATGAGGCAATATCTGGAAACAGAGCTTAATATGGCTGAAATATCAGATATACTGACAGATATCGGATTAGAGGTTGAGGCAATTGAGCAGTACGGATCAGTTAAAGGAAGCCTTGAAGGGGTTGTGATTGGAGAAATTGTTTCGTGCCGGAAGCATCCCGGTGCCGATAATCTTGTACTGGCAGAGGTTTTTACCGGAGGGGGTGAACCCTTTCAGGTTGTTTGCGGGGCACCCAATGTGGTGAATGGACAGAAGGTGGCAGTTGCTCTTCCCGGTTCAAACCTCCATTTTAACGATAAGGCCATCAGGATAAAAAAAACCAGGATCAGGGGAGAACTATCTGAAGGCATGATATGTGCAGAAGATGAGCTTGGTCTGGGCGATTCTCATGAGGGAATAATGGTGCTGGATGACAATGCTGTTCCAGGCACACCGGCGGCTGAATATTTCATGGTGGAAACCGACACTGTTTTTGAGATAGGCCTCACCCCAAACAGGATAGATGCCGCCTCACATTTTGGTGTTGCACGTGACCTTGCTGCGAGAATTGGGCTCAGGGAGGAGGTAGCCCTCGTTCGGCCTGATGTCAGGAGTTTTGCACCCGATGATAACAGCTACCCTGTAGAGATCATAATAAACGAGCCCGGAAAATGCAGAAGGTACAGCGGATTAACTATTTCAGGTGTAAAGGTGGCAGCCTCCCCGCCATGGCTGCAAAACAGGCTGAGGGCAATAGGCCTAAAGCCGATCAACAACGTGGTTGACATAACGAATTACGTGCTGCATGAAACAGGTCAGCCCCTTCATGCCTTCGATGCAGCCGGCATCAAAGGAAACAAGGTTATTGTCGGACATCTGCCGCAGGGATCAAGGCTTGTTACACTTGATGAGGAGGAGAGGGAGATACTTCCTGATGACCTAATGATATGTAATGCAACTGAAGGCATGTGTATTGCAGGCGTTCTTGGCGGACGGAATACAGGAGTAGACGAGACTGCAACAGACATTTTTCTTGAAAGTGCCTGCTTCGACCCCGTATCAGTCCGCAAAACAGCCCGCAGCCACGGTATAAGCACTGACGCCTCTTTCCGTTTTGAACGGGGTACTGACCCGTCTGCCACTGTTTACGCTCTTAAAAGAGCTGCATTGCTTATAAAAGAGATCGCAGGTGGTAAAATATCATCTGATGTGACCGATGTTTACCCGCTTCCTGCCGAACCTGTAAGGATCACACTGGATAAGCATTATGTCAGCACCCTGGTGGGAATGGAAATACCTGCCGCAGAAACCAGAAAAATATTGCAACTTCTGGATTTCAAGATCATTGAGGAGGACAGCAGCAAGCTGATTGTCGATGTACCTCTTTACAGGGTCGAAGTAACAAAGCCTGCAGATGTGGTTGAGGAGATATTGCGCATATATGGCTACAACAATATACCGGCACCCCTGACAGTGCATTCGACGCTTACATACTCAGAAAAGCCGGATCGTGAAAAGTATTTTAATACAGTTGCCGATATGCTCAGCAGCATGGGATTTAACGAAATGATGGCAAACTCTCTTACAAAATCATCTTATTACAACGACCTTGCAGGTTACCCCGAAAAGAAGCTTGCAAAAATTCTTAACCCCCTAAGTTCCGATCTTGATTGCATGAGGCAGACGCTGTTGTTCGGGGGACTTGAGGCAATTGTGTACAATGCGAACCGGCAAAATCCGGACCTGAGGTTTTATGAGTTCGGTAATATCTACAGCTATTCAGGAAATGAAATTCAGAAGGGAGAATTGAAAAGATATAAAGAGAGCATGCACCTTGGATTGTTCCTTTCAGGCAAAACAGGCAATACCCTTTGGAACAGGAAGGATAAGGAAACAGACTTCTTCGATCTTAAAGCCTATGTTTCCTGCATATTCAGACGGATGGGGCTTGATCCTGAAGGTTTCAGCCAGGATGATACAGACGGAACTCTCTTCCTTTACGGATTAAAAATAAGCTCAAAAACAGGATTACTTGCCGAGTTTGGTGCAGTCCATCCTGAGATCACAAGCCGGCAGGGGGTCAAGAACAGGGTATTCTTCGCTGATATAGGATGGGATCAACTAGTTACGGAGGCATCAAAAAGAAGAAAGACATACCAGGAACTGCCCAGGTTCCCGGAGGTGCGTCGTGACCTTGCAATGGAGCTGGACAAGAGTATCAGTTACGACACCATAAAAAAAATCGCCTTTAATACAGAGCGCAATATTTTAAAAAACCTTATACTTTTCGATGTTTATGAAGGAGAAAAAATAACAGCCGGCAAGAAATCATATGCAGTAAGCTTTATATTGCAGGACAAGCAAGGCACATTGAGGGATGATAAAATTGATGAAGTCATGGAAAAGCTGGCAGATACATTCGAGAAACAGGCTGGCGCAAGGATCAGGCGATAACGGTTTATAATTATAACAATGTGTTTATTATAACGTTTTTTATTAAATCTGTAGAATTAACAATTAAACTTTTTACACATGAAGCGAATCATTGTACTAGCACTAACTATTTCAGCGTTACTGGCATTTGGGAACACTCATGATGCCTCAGCACAACGGCGGTATGTCGAACATTCAGAAGTTGACGGGGTTATAATAGAATACAGATGGGCAAACTCAAACTGGCTCGACAGTGACAGTCCCCTCGAACTCAGGCTCCGGATAAGGAACAGGAACCGTCATGCGGTATCAGTAAGTTATTTTATCGACTTCTACATGGGCCCCAAACTAATGGAAAGCAGCGACTTAACTGAACTGTGTATCCTTTCAAGGCGCTCCAAGACAGGCAGGCTGAACGGCATGTATTACCAGAGCGGCATGCTGAGTAATGAAGAAATTGAGTCTGAAGAATTCAGCTGGGAGATAAGAGACCTTGAGATAGAAGAGGTAGACGGATGCAATTAGAAGTTTTCTGACGGACCGCAGAGGGTCAGCAAAACAAATATTGCCATGCCGTTTTTGACCATTATGGTTTTTTTTATACTTTTAGGCTCTTCGAAAATCAACAATTAACTAAACTAATATCATGGCAACAACAAAAAAGGTAAAAGGAATAATCGGGATTCTTACCGGAGGAGGGGATGTTCCCGGACTTAACCCGGCAATCAGGGCGGTTACAATAAGGGCCCTCCGCGAAGGATACAAAGTAATTGGAATAAGACGCGGCTGGGCGGGGATCATGGAGATGAAACCCGAGCCCAAGGCAAACAACAAGGAGTTTTACCTGGAACTTACCGAGGAGATCGTTAACAAGGCCGGAAGAACAGGTGGCACATTCCTTCACAGTTCAAGGACAAACCCCAGCAAGGTTAAGAAGAACCAGGTACCTGAGCATCACAAGGACAAATACACAGATGAAATCAATGACCTGACACCCGAAGTTCTCAAGAACCTTGCCTTCCTCGGCATCGACTACCTGATACCTATCGGGGGTGATGACACACTCAGCTACGGAGTCCGTTTATACAGGGAGGGATTTAAAGTAATAGCCATTCCCAAAACAATGGATAATGACGTACCCGGCACCGACTATTGCATCGGATTCAGTACATGCATCACACGTACAATTATGATGACGCATATACTCCGTACTTCAGCCGGCTCGCATGAGCGCTTCCTGGTGCTTGAGGTATTCGGCAGGTATGCCGGGTTTACAGCAATGTTGCCCACTATGGCCGGTGCAGCCAACCGCTGTGTTATACCCGAGTACAAATTCAACATGGAAAAACTCACCAAGCTGATGGTTGAAGACAGGAAGAAAAATCCCAGCAACTATTCGGTAGTGCTCGTTTCAGAGGGAGCAATGTATGAAGGCGGGGAAATGGTTTTCCAGAGTCAGGAGAAAGATGCCTACGGGCATGCAAAACTTGGCGGAATAGGCGACCTTGTTTCAAACGAGGTGGTAAAGCTTTCTGCAAAATACAACGGCGGAAGGCCTATCAATGTAATTAACCAGAAGCTGGGATACCTTGTAAGGGGAGGTGACCCCGACGCTATTGACTCAATAGTTCCCATGGCATTCGGCAACCTGGCGCTTGACCTTATCCTCAAGGGTATTCACGGCAGACTGGTAGTGCTTCAGAACGGCCGTTACGACAATGTGCCCATTGATGTTGTCACCAGCAGCAAGAAACTGGTTGACGTACGTAAGCATTACAACACCGACAGGCTGAGGCCCATCTACGAAAGCTTCGAGATGAAGCCACTGTTCCTTATGACAGGCGAGACTGACAACTGATCAATAGCATTTAGAATCTAAGAGAGGCTGCCTCAAAAGGGCAGCCTCTCTTTTTTAAATTTCCTCTTGGTCCCTCCCTGGCCTAAAATTTTAAATCAAGCCCAAATGCAACCACCATTACCTCACGATTATATACCTCGGTGAATGCGGGCAGGCCCGGAAATGAAAAATTCCTCTGGTCCTCATCGTAAAAAGTCATCAGGAAGCCCAGGTTAACAGCCACCATCTCATTAATTGCATACCTTCCTCCAAGCCCTAACGAATGTGTTGACAAACTGTGGCTGAGATCACTGTGGTACTTTTCGTTTACCCCGGTTATTGTCCGCAGGTATCCTGCACTCACCAGCAGGTTTTGGGTAACATCATATTCCAGTCCGAGAGCCAGCTCAATGAAATTGTTGTCGATCACGACGTCATTGGCTACCCTGCTGCCATCTATGGTCTTGCCGTAATCGGCCGACTTGTCAAAGTAGTAGTGAACCCCGCCTGCAATATTAAGCTGCGGCGTGGCCCTGTAAGCGGCACCAACCGAAAGCATTGCCGGCATGTCGCTGCGTGTCTTCGCACCGTCGGGGAACATGCCGGTCTCATCTACCTCTGTATCGTTCTCAAGTTCCAGTTTTGTAAGAAACTCATATTTAATTCCAATATTAAGCTGGTCTGAAAGCTGAAGGTTAACGCCCAGCAGCGGAGCAATAGCCGAGCCTGTCTGACGCGCATCAACCCTCCTGTCAGTCAGTTCTCCTGCAAACCCCGATGCGGTCAGTGAAACGGTTGTGTAAGCCCCCTGCACCTGGCTTATGGACATCGCCTCATCATACATAGCCCCAAGGCCACCGGCAAGTTGCATGGCCTGATCCTGTGTAATAAGCTCCATTGTTACAGCCTGGTCAAGTGTCAGTGAGCCGGCCCCGCCATCAATCAGGGGCTGCACGCTCTGGGCAGCGCCTGAAGCAACAGCAGCAAGGTTATTAAGAAATTCGGAGCCGCTTACCATTCCACCTCCGGCATTAAGGGGATGGGACGGATTAACCGTAAAATTGCGCAGATGGCCCTTGTAGGTGTTGGTGGCCGTTACATAACGCAGTCCGCCGTACACATCTACCATGTCGGCAATCTGATAGCTCACCCCAAGTTGCCCTCCGAAAAATATCGAAGAGCCTTCAAATGCAATATCAATATCATATGCTGTCGTTGGCAGGCCGAAAGCAGTCAACTGTGCAGGAACCGTGGCAAAGGCAGTTTCAAATGATGGCAGTCCGCGTTCATATTCCGCACCCCCTCCGCCGCCAACCGGCATGAATCCGGCTGATACTGCAAGCCGGCCCGTCTTGTATACGGCATAGACACTCGGGAACAAGGGGGCTGTGACGTCACCCTGATAATGCCCGTCATTAAGAAGTGGAAAAGAGTTATCAATTTTCCGTGTCTGCCATATAGACTGGTTATTAAGTGACAAATGCAGACCATCAGACAACCTTGTCAATCCGGCCGGGTTGTAATAAACTGCATCTATTCCAAGTGATGCATCACGGGCAAGCATCCTGATATAGGAGGCACTCTGGTTGGTATTTGTCATGATACCTCCGGCAAGAGCAGTGTGTGCAGTAAACATCGTGATTAACAACAAAAAACAGATTCTTCTCATGGTATAATTATTTGGTGAATATGGTTTAAGTATTGAAAGAATTATAATTACTGTACAAATGAACAAAAAAAAATTCGACCTAATTTCGAAAATAATTCAGATAAATAAAAATATTCCTTAACATATTGTTTTCATCCCGGTCTGCAACAGCAATCACTTTAATAATCAATCAACCGGGTTAACACAATAGTCTGCAGGCTGAAGCTTCGGCAACATTCAGGCTGAAGCTTCGGCAACATTCAGGCTGAAGCTTCGGCAACATTCAGGCTAAAGCCTCAGCAACCTGTATGTAAAGACCGATTCTGCCGTGGTCACTTCAAGGTAGTATATGCCTGGTATGAAACCGCCCGTATTAATATGAATTTTATCTGATCCATTATCGGTTATCCGGTACAACAGGTGGCCGGAAGAGGAGAAAATCCGCACCGACAAATTATGCCTCCCGGGTCTGCTGGTCTTCACCACCAGGTAGCTGATAAAAGGATTGGGATATACTTCAATCTCATTCTTTTCACCGTCTGTGAAAGTTACCCCTGTAACAATATTTTCAATTTCAACGCCCAGGGTATCAACTATAGTTTTTGCATCAAGATTGATGATCAAGTATGCATTAATCTGATATTTACCTTGTGAGGAGAGGTTGACGCCCTGTTCAAAAATATAGGCTGCCGTTTCTCCGGGAGAGATGATCTGATCGAACATCTCTTTCACCTGGATGCTGTCATCCAGTGTATAACCCAGCTCGAATCCCGTCAGCTCAATATTACCGGTATTTTTAAACTCAAGTTCCACCTTTTCTGACATGCCCAGGTCTGAACCGCTTTGTGGCTGCAGAATTCCGGTTAATGCAATATCATGAACCTCCGGAACCGATATCGATACCGGCAATGTATCGTTTTCCGGAATTGTATCCGATGAATGGGTGGTAAAGACAGTAAGCACATAATCTCCGGGAGCGCTGAGCACAACCGTTTCAGAAAAGGTTACTGTGGCCGATTCACCCGGCTCCAGATGCTTGCTGAAAGTTTCCGTTACAGGGTCATAGTTTCCGAGAATATACCCGGCATCAAAGGATGTAACAGCCAGATGGCCGTAATTTCTTACACTCAGGATGACTGGTTGCCCCTGGGATATCCACTCTCCTGAAACAGGTGACAACAGATCTTCAGGGCCAAGGTCCGTTATTGCCTCCTCTTCAAAAAAAGACACCATTTCACCCGGGGGAAAAACAACCTCGTCGATCCATGCAGCATCGTACCCCTTGCTAACAGAACTGTCCTTAAGATAAACCCACCTGAAAATGCGGTTTCCCGGCTCAACCTCGAATACCGCATCAGACCAGTTACTGAACCCGCTCCACCGGCCTGCCCTGGTTTCATCAATATAAAATTCGAGAAAATCATACCTTCTTTCCGATGATATTTTTTTGCAGAATGAGATTTTACCAGCTTCAGAAACCTTCATCCTGATTTTCAATTCTGAAGTATCGCTGTGGCTTATATTACCTGAACGTATACTATAACTGCCACTCGCCGATTCGGGAGTAAGGTACCAACCCTTATCCTGGCAGGTTTTCCATGGCCTTGCTTTGAATATGCCCTGATCTTCAAAATTTTCGAAAATTGTGTTAACAAACAGTCTGATAACAGTGCTGTATTCAAACCTGTCGGAATGTACCCGGAAATCCAGAGGTACAATACTTCCATAATCAATGTCTTCAGGAGCTGATACCGATATATGATGCCTTACTGTATCACCCGGCCCGATATAAGGATAGTCATAGCCATCATCGGTTATCATCACAATGTTCAGGTTGTCTTCAACCATTATCCGGGCATTATATATTGCTGCTGATCCTGTATTTACAAACTCCAGGGAATATGTTGCAGTCCCGCCGGCCAAAAGAAATCCATGGCTGTTTTTATTGAGCTGACCGATATAGTAGAGGCCATGAAGATCGATGTCAGGAGCAGAAATGTCTTTTGCAAAATGAGACACCCATGCCAGGGTATCACCGGAATTTATTTCCAGGGTGAAGAAAAGGGTTTCACCATCAGGTGCTGATGGCAAAATATCAAAGCTGAACAGACCGGCTATCTCAACTTCATCCCCCGCTCCAATTCCGGGCAGATCGTGATGACGGATTGGCGGTATAATGTATTCGTTATCAGCCAGCAAAGACATGGACAGATCATCGGCAGCCATGCTTCCGTAATTTTTAAGCACAATATCGATGAATATGGTCTCCCCGGCCTCGGGGATGCCGTTGCCGTTACCGTTGCTGTCGTCAACCGAAAAGGACCTGACCGAAACAAAAGGCTGACCTGCCGGGGCGACTTTTAAACTTCCGATATAAGGTTTTCTGTTTGCCCTTGTCATGATAAGGTCATAGTCAAATTCATCGCTTATCCCCTCGACGGTGAGCACTGCAACACCGTTCTTCCCTGCATGTCCTGCATCCACCAGTCCCCCTCCCCCTGATAGAGCAACATAGGCCATGGGCTCTGTCATAACAGCCAGCTCAGTGACGTCTGAAGCAACAACATCAGGATAAACGGGGTTAAGAGCTTCCGGTTCAGAAAAATATATCATCAAAGAAGGATCGCCAAGCAGATGGTACACCTCCCAGTAATACCTGGTGCGGGTTATTGTAGCTCCCTCGGCAACAGCAAGATTTCCAGCCTGCTGTATCTGCCCCTGGGAAACATACCAGTCGCTCATCGTATCATCGCCGGTAAGGAATAACCGGTCATAGGCCCCGCGTCCGGTTTCCTCATAAAAGGGATCTGCGGATATGGAGCCGACACCTACAGCCCAGAAATAATCTTCATCCCAATAGGTGTCGTTTGAAGCGCCTATATAGCCGACAGCACCTTTATCGCTTGCGCGGACAAGCGCTTCGCCGAAACATTCATACAGATTGAACCTTGCTGTTTCACATGCATTACCAATCACCAGAGGATACATACCGTAATTATCGAGTTCAGGAATATCATCAATAGAAAGCCTGGGGTTATCCCAACGGTTTGGAAAGCCGTGGCCCGTATAGTTGACAAACCCCGCCCCGGACGAAATAACCTCTATTATCTCACGGGATACCCCGCCCGGGTGAGGAACCGGATATACACTTGCGGTAATCCCCATATTTTCGTTGAAGTAGTACCTCGTACCATAATTCAGCTGGCCGTTGCCGTGAATATGAGCATACCTGCTGTCAACGCCTGCAATAAGAACAGAATTGTTCAGAAAATCTGTTTGAGAAAAAAGATACTGTTCATACAGCAGGGTCTTTTCAATCTGTGGTACCAACTCTTCGGGGTTATTAGCCGAGAACCGGCCATAGAACAGATCGGGAAGAAAATCGTCATTGCCGTCATACTCGGCATAATAAAGATCAGTATAATGCCCTCCCGACCTGAATGCCGGGATCTGGTCATGATCACCAACAATCAGCAGGAAGACCGGAGCAGGATCTTCCGCTGTTGCAGAATGATAAAGGTCAGCCAGCGCCGACCTCATCTCCTCCGGTGTATGCCCCACCCCTTCCCTTCCGCGGTAAAGCTCAATAATATCAAACCCTTTCCTGGTTTTCCATTCGACAAATTCACGCAAGGCCTCTTCAAACATGGGATCGGAAAGGATCACATATTTTACCGGTCCCCCGCTGAACCACGTTTTTGTCCTGTCTTCCTGGTAATTAAATATCTTTGATGACAAAGCCGTTTCATGAAGTGGCGAGGCAAATGCCAACCGGGAGGACCGGGCGGGGGGACCAGCATCAGCGAAATCTATCCCAATCTCCAGGTCACTTATTACTGTAATCTCGTTCCTGACCGGATTATAGCTGGCCGGAGATATCATAATCCTTGCTATCCGCCTGCCCCTCATCACACCAATATCTGTAACCTCTACAAGCCCGGGGCCTCTAAACAGGTCATCACTGTATTTATCAGTCAGATAAATAAAATCCCTGTCATCCGGTCTCTCACTTTTTGAAAGGGAAGGCTGGTGCGGCAGTAGGGGACTGGTAAAACCGTGATCGCCAAGGTTTATAGTCTCTTCCTTGCTGTACAAAACCCGGTAAGTAACCCGGGCACCGTCCGGCACCTCTATCAGCCTGCTGAAGACGGGAAGAGACGGAGCTCCATATTCAGAGGCAGACACATGTCCAGTACCTTCCATCCTGGTAAAAACACCACCTGCTGTTTCAACCTCCTGCAGTATCAGCGAACCCACTGATTGTCTTATCCTGAAACCGTAATGGCTGTTATCTTTTATATTAATCTTTGTGAGGCCGGGATCCAGCCATATGGTATCATGGCCTCCTGAAAACCCTTCGGCCAGATTCAGCAAAAGCAAAAGAATACATACCGGAACATATCCGTATAAATTATATCTTACTGCCGAAATCATATTTTATCAAATATATATGAATTTTTCTAATCAGTTGACTTACCAAATATTTGTTTGTATTTTTATTGAATAATAATTTTCATAAAACCTTGCCGCCTATGAAGCAAATAATTACTCTTCTGGCATTATTTTTCATTATTCTCAGGGTTGAAGGTCAATCCCTTTCACCACATGTAATAGCTGCCATTGGCGGTTTTTCATCTGCAGATGACATCTCGCTGAACTGGACCGTTGGAGAGACCTTTACCGCCACCCATACAACAGGTGATTTTTATCTTACACAGGGGTTTCAGCAGCCCGGTTTCATGATTGTTTCAGCTGAACTGACAACACTGCCCGACTTCGAAATAAGGCTATATCCAAACCCTGCAACAGATTTCATCAGGGTTGAGTGGACATCAGACATCAGAAGTGAGGTTCATGTCGAACTGTACGACCTTTTAGGAAGAAGAATTAGTCACCTGAAATCTGACAACAATTCCAGCCATATCAGGGTGAATATGCAATCTTTGCAGAGGTCGGCGTACCTGTTAAGGGTGTATTCAGGTGATGGGGAATTTTCAAAAACCTTCAGAATAATCAAATACTGAAAAACTTTAATCTCGCTCCGGTCAGGGGCCTCCGGTTAGGGGCATCCGGTCGGATGCCTTCGGTCAGATGCTTCCTTGATGTTTCCGTAATGCCTGCTAGACAAAGGCAGAATAGCAGATAAACCATTAAAGTAAAGAATCCTGAATTGACAGCTATAACCTTAACACAGTTAATTCCGTATAAAAAAGGGCTAATTAAATAGGTAGACCATTTTTTTGGTATATTGCTTTCTTTATTACAAGATATGATTTACAGAACTACGCGGTTATTGTTGTTTTTTATTTTGTTGCCGGTTCTCTGCGGCGGACAGGTTAACAGGAACGGAACACCTTTCATCAGAAATTTCGAACCCCTGGAGTACGGGGCTCCTGAGCAGAACTGGAGTATGGTACAGGACAACAGGGGGGTCATGTACTTCGGCAACAATGATCGCGGGGTCCTCGAATTTGATGGGTATAACTGGCGCAACATACCCATACCGAACAACTCTCCGGTAAGAAGTCTGGCAATTGATGAACGGGGAACGGTATATGTTGGTGCCATTGGCGAGATTGGATATCTCGCTCCAAATAATTCGGGCCTGATGGAGTACAGGACACTGACTCACCTGATCGACTCGGCAAACCTGGACTTCGGTGATGTCTGGAAAACGCATGTGTTGGACGGCAAAATATATTTTGCAACAAGCCCTGTTATTTTTATCTACGATCAGACCGGGATTACTGTAAGAAGAATCGCAGAAAGAGATGACAATATAGCCCCGTTCCTGACTTTTGCGGTTGAAGGTGAGCTTTATACCGGCACATACAGGAGGGGACTGATCAGATTGACGGAAGAGGGTTATGAAGTTGTTGAAAACGGGAGTTTCTTTGAGATGATCAACATATTTGATGTCCTTCCTTATGACAGCGACCATTTGCTCATCTGTACAGGCGAAAACGGAGTATACCTATACAATAAAGAGACAGGTGAGACTGACCAGAGAATAATCGCGGCTGATGCACAGGAGTACCTCAGTCAACATTATCTGTACAATTCAACCCGCCTGCCCGGTGGTAATTTTGCATTTGCAACTCTTTTTGGCGGAGTGGTGATTACCTGTCCCGACGGTGAGTTCAAACACCTGGTTACCTCTGAGAACGGGCTCAGGGATGAAACAGTAAGTGCTGTATATAATAATCATGACCAGGGAATTCAGAGGCCGCTATGGCTGACATTAAACAACGGGCTGGCATATATTGAGAGCCACAACCCCCTGAGGTCATTCGGAGAGGAAAGCGGTTTAAGAGGTATAGTTTTGGATATTATAAGGTTTGAAGGAACACTTTATGTTGCCACCATGAGCGGTGTGTTCTACCTTTCCTATGATTACGGTACAATACCGGTATTCATACAGGTTGATCAGATAAGGCACTCTGCCTGGAGCTTTGCCATTGCCGATATACAGGGCAGAGGAAGCCGTCTTATTACCGGCACACAGAACGGGGTTTTTGAGATTGATCCGCTTGGAAATGTAGAATCTATAACTGATCAGCTTGAAGACAGGTCACACAATTGCCGTTCATTACTTATATCACAGCGCCATCCAGGGAGGATTTACCTTGGACTGGCAAATGATCTTGAATACCTGGAGTTCAAAAACGGGCAATGGACCTCAGGGCAGGTAAGAGCAGTCAGCGATGAAATACGTGCAATACAGGAGGACAGGGATGGTAACCTGTGGCTGGCAACGTTTGTCAACGGGCTCTTAAAGGTTGATTTTGCTGAACAAGACACCCTGATACGCTACTATACAGGAGCCGACGGACTGCCGGAGCTTCTGAGAAATTTTAGTATTTCAGCCTATGGTGATGATCTTCTGTTTGCAACCGAACAGGGTATTTTTACTTTTGACAATACCACAGACAGATTTCTGCCCGATGAACGATTTGAAAATGTAATACAAAGACCGGGTTCAGGCATTTATCATATTGAAGAGGATGAGGAGGGTGTCCTGTGGATATCGGCATACAATGAAAATGAAAGGTGGATAGCAACACTCCGCAACAATGAAACCGGTGCTTATATATCGGACGACACCCCTTTCAGGCCGCTTCCGGCAGTCTGGTGTGATGCAATATACCCTGACGAAGATGGTATAGTATGGATAGCCATATCTAATTCAATATACAGCTTTGACAGGAAAATTGAACGAAATTATGACCAGCCGTTCCAGACCCTTATAAGAAGAGTAACTGTCAGCCAGATAGATTCGGTTATATTCAGCGGCACCAACTTCAGAACAGAATCAGACGGCAGGTTAGTGGTCTCCCAGGTACAACCGGAAGGACTCATACCCCGGCTCAGCTTCTCCAAAAACAGGCTTGAATTTGAGTTTGCCGCCCCCTATTATGACAGACATGACCGTACCGAATACAGCTGGTTCCTCGAAGGTGAAGACAGGGCATGGTCAGGCTGGTCGGGGGAAAACAGGGCGCAATATACATATCTCCGTGAAGGTAGTTATACCTTCAGGGTGAAAGCAAGGAACGTCTACGGCACAGAAAGCAGCGAGGCTTCATTTGAATTTTATATCAGTCCCCCCTGGCACAGAACAATTCTGGCATACATCGGCTACATTGTTTTACTCGTGCTCTTCATTTATGCAATTGTAGTTTTAAACTCAAGAAGACTTAAGAAGGAGAAAATCATACTTGAGGGCATAGTGAGGGAAAGGACTGCTGAAATTCTCAAGCAGAAAGAGGAGATAGAAGCACAGAGAGACAAAATCGCCGAACAGAACAAGAACATAACCGACAGCATTGAATATGCAAGACGCATACAAACGGCCATACTGCCACCGGGCGACTATGTAAAGGAACTTCTGCCCCAGCGGTTTATCCTGTACCTCCCCCGGGATATCGTAAGCGGCGATTTTTACTGGCTTACAAAAAAGAACAACAGGATAATATCGGTAGCAGCTGACTGTACCGGGCATGGGGTACCAGGAGGTTTTATGAGTATGCTCGGTATCGCATTTCTTAATGAGATCGTGAATAAGAGCCCTGACAACGTGACGGCAGCAGAAATACTTGACCAGTTACGCGATCAGGTTATATCATCACTTCATCAGACAGGAAAGAGCGGAGAAGCGCAGGACGGGATGGATGTTTCCTTGTTCATACTCGATTGGGAAAACAGGAAGCTGGAGTTTGCGGGAGCTCATAATCCCCTGATCATAATACGCGACGGAAAGATAATCGAGATAAAAGGAGACAAGATGCCGATAGGCATACACTACCGTGCAAGCCAGCCCTTTGCCAACCATGCGATGGATCTTGCGGAAGGTGATGTAATATATACTTTTTCAGACGGCTACCCTGACCAGTTTGGAGGCCCTCAGGGCAAAAAATTCATGATCAGGAGATTCAAACAAATGCTTGTGGACATATACCGTAAGCCTATGTCAGAGCAAAAGGAGTTACTACTCAAAGAGCTTGAGGAGTGGCAGGGCTCCTTCGACCGTGTTGACGACATAATTGTTATGGGCGTAAGAATATGACCTGCCCTAACTGCTGCCAAAGCCAAATCTTGCCTCGGGGGTTACATCCTGCGCAGACAGATGACCTTTCAGATATCTGTAATAAGCCGTAATAGCTATCATCGCGGCATTATCGGTAGTATACACTGGTTTCGGAATACGAACCCTTAAATTTCTGTTTCGACCATATTCGGCAACAGCATTTCGCAAGCCGCTGTTTGCAGCAACACCACCTGCAAGCGCCACCTCCTTTATGCCGGTTTCACGTGCCAGTCTGTCCAGGTTCTGCATCAGAATTTCAACTATTGTATACTGAAGTGAAGCACACAGATCGTTTATACTCCTCTTTATAAACCCGGGGTCATCTTTTTCACGTTCTCTCAGAAAATAGAGGAAGGATGTTTTAAGTCCGCTGAAGCTATAATCAAATCCCCTGACAGAAGGTCTTGGAAAATAAAAGGCTTTCGGGTTGCCCTTTACTGCATATTTGTCGATCCACGGCCCCCCGGGATATGGCAGACCCATAAGTTTTGCGCATTTATCAAATGCTTCACCGGCAGCATCATCAATAGTCTGCCCGGCTATTTCCATCGAAAGATGGTCCTTTACTATTACCAGCTGTGTATGTCCTCCCGACACTAGCAGGCATATAAAAGGAAATGACGGTTGAGCTGATTCCCCGCCAGGCTCTTTGATGAAATGGACAAGAATGTGAGCCTGAAGGTGGTTGACCTCAATAAGAGGTATGCCGCACGAAAGGGCAAACCCCTTGGAAAAGGATGTGCCGACAAGAAGTGACCCCATCAGTCCGGGTCCCCTTGTAAATCCCACGGCAGAAACGCGGTCCCGGCTTATCCCGGCTTCCCTGAGTGCAAGATCAACAACCGGTACAATGTTCTGCTGGTGCGCCCTGGAGGCGAGTTCCGGAACAACCCCGCCGTATTTTCTGTGTACCTCCTGACCGGCAATCACATTGGAAAGAATTGCACCATCTGCTATAACAGCTGCTGATGTATCATCGCACGATGATTCTATTCCCAGAATAATGACTGACATTATTATGCATTATATTAGCTATATATAAACTTTTTTTTATTTTTTTGCGTTTGAAAAGAAAATCCAAAGTTATCAAAAAATTAGCCAGGATAGCAGCCATCACTGCATTGATTATTGCAGCACTTCCGGTAAGTGCTTATTTCCTTGTTCAATGGCCCTCAGTGCAGACATATCTCACCAGGCAGATTGCAAAGCAGGTTTCTGAAAACCTGAACGCAAAGTTCGAGGTGGGAAGAGTTGATATTATCTTTTTTAACAGGGTAATGCTCAGAGATGTATATATAGAAGACCAGCACGGTTATCCGCTCCTGACATCCGACCGCATATCAGTTACCATAAACAATCTAAACCGGGCAGAAAGAAAGATAGTGTTTAACCAGCTCATGATGCAGAATGCGCAGATAAGGCTCAGCAGTGATGCTGATTCGTTGCTTAACCTCCGGTTTATTATCGATGCCCTTGCCTCTGAAGATACAACAAGGGCGGGGTGGGATTTTGAAGTAAATGCAGTATACCTTCAAAATTCTGAGTTCTCATTTCAAAAACATGATCCCGAAGAAAGGGATTACGGGATTAACTTTGGCGATATCAGCATTACCAACCTGAACCTTCTGGCAAATCGTATAGACACATCAGGCGATTCGGTCCGTTTTAATATCAGGTACCTCAATTTCAATGAAAAAAGCGGATTCAGGGTCGACCATCTTTCTTCTGAAAGCATCATTTCATCGACCGGTATTTATTTAAGCAATCTCAGGGTCATGACCCCTCATTCCAGGCTTGACCTGGATTATTACAATATGAACTATGATGATTTTGAAGACTTCGGCAATTTTACTGAACGGGTGAACTTAAGCAGCAGGTTCAAACCATCATGGGTCTCTTTTCGCGATATTTCATACTTTGCCCGAGATTTGCGGGATGTTGACCTTACGGTAAGGATGTCGGGTGATGCAGGTGGAAGGGTAAGCAATCTCAGAGGCAGCGGAATTAATATTGAAGCTTTTGACGGAACCACTATGACCGCGAGTTTCAACATTATAGGTCTTCCCGATTTCAACCAGACTTTTATGTTCTTCGACCTTGACCAGCTCAAAACATCAGCACCCGATATAATGCGCATTGCTTCAGCCGGCAGACCGGCAGAGCCAATGGTTATACCTGATGCTCTTTCCAATCTCGGAGTTATGTCTTACAGGGGGAAATTTACCGGATTTGTCGATGATTTTGTTGCATATGGGGAGTTGACTACTGATATCGGATCAATAATTACCGACCTGTCTCTTCAGCCTTCCAGTGATAATATACTCAATTTCAGCGGGAGATTACGGACTATTCACTTCGATGCCGGAACTTTCTCAGAGATTGACCGGCTGGGAAGGATAACGTTCAATGCAGGTATTACAGGACAGGTTTCTGCGGATGGCCCAATTCATGCTGATCTTGAAGGGCTGATAGATTCAGTCCGGTTCAATGACTACAGCTACAGGAATATCGAGCTTACCGGCGAGGTAGCTGAAAGAAGGTTTTCAGGATCCGCATATATTAACGACCCCAATGTAATACTCGAGTTTCTTGGAAGCATCGACCTTTCTGACGAAATGCCGGAATTTGATTTTTCTGCAAATATCTCCGGTGCCAACCTCTACAATCTCAAACTGGAAAAAGAGGAGCCCGCCACTGTTATTTCATTTTTTTCAACAGCCTCTTTCTCCGGAAACAGCCCTGATAACCTCAACGGCCGCATTGACCTTATAAATGCCGTTTTCACCAGAGACGACCACACACTCAGGATTGAAAACCTGAACCTGCATGCAACAGGAAACGGCGCAACCAGGGAAATAATACTCAACTCCGACCTGGCCGACGCACATCTGTCAGGCAACTATGAATTTGCAACAATTGCAACCTCCTTCAACAATCTTGTAAACAAGTATATCCCGGCTTACGGGACTGACCGGATGATGATCAATGACTCCCCGGGAAACAACTTCACCTTCGAGCTGAATCTCAAGGAAACTGAAGAATTCACATCCTTCTTTTTTCCTGAATATCAATTCGCTCCTGGCACCAGGGCGAAAGGAATCTTCAACCCTGCTTCTTACCATACCTCCCTGCAAGCACAATCAGATGAGGTCAGGGTTAACAGGCACATATTCAAAAATATCAGTATTGATGCGAATTCCGGTGATACACTTTTCGCTTTCAATTCGTCAATGGACCGTGTTCTGCTGGCTAACCGCTATGAAGTCGACAACATCAAAATCAGATCAGGAATAGTAAGTGATTCAGCAAGTTTATATGCAGTATGGGACAACCAGGAAAAGATAAGGTACAAGGGTGAATTATCTGCCGGGGCAACGTTCATTAAATCACCTGATAGAAGATCTCCTCTGCTTAATATCGATATACTGCCCTCTTCTATAGTAATTGCCGACACACTCTGGAGCATTGAGCGAAGCCGGGCAGTAATCGATTCCTCCTCACTCACAGTAGACAATTTCATATTTGGAATGACCGGTCAGAAGTTCAGGATAGACGGAAAGCTTTCACACGACCCATCAGACTCCCTTCATCTGGAATTTCATAACATGAATATTCGGAACATTGAGCTGTTAGCCACACCTGGTAATTTCCATCTTGGGGGTATCATAAACGGCCAGGCAAGCCTTTCAGATATTTATGATAACCCGGTTTTCAAAACCGACCTCCATATAGGTGATCTATCAATTAACCTACAGGATTTCGGTAACATGAGCATTATTACCCAGTGGATTCCCCGAGACAGAAACATAGCGCTTCATACATACAGCTACCGGGATGAAGACAGGATAATCAACATAGAAGGAGTATATGTACCTGACGGCAATCTTCTGGATTTTGATATAGACCTGGAAAAAATAAACCTCCGAACCTTTGACGGATACCTTGATGAGGTTTTCGCCGATCTGAGAGGCATGGCCAGCGGAAACCTGAAACTTGAAGGGAGTCTCAGGCAACCCCTGTTCAACGGGAACGTCTTTTTGCAGAAAACCACATTTATGGTGGATTATCTCCAAACCCGCTACAACTTTACACATGATGTGGAAATAATCAACAACGATATAGTATTCAGCAACCTGACTGTTTACGATGCCAACCACAACACATGCCGTGCTAACGGAAAGGTATCGAATACCTGGTTCAGTGATTTTAACCTGAATATATATCTTTACCCTGACAGGTTCATGGCCCTTAACACCATGGAGCGAGACAACGAGCTTTTCTATGGTCGTGTTTTTACCAGCGGACTGGTACATATCACCGGACCGACCGATAATATAATGATGAATATATCGGCCCGCACAGAGCGCAACACCCAGTTCCACATACCACTTCAGAAAAGCAGCGAGATAGGCGAGCTGCACTTTCTCAATTTCACGGTTAACGGTAATAATGCTGACAGCCACTACGAATTTGCCGCAATACAGAGTTACGAGGTTGACCTCTCGGGTATCAGGTTGAATTTTGACCTTGACGTTACTCCCGATGCTGAAATACAGCTGATCTTCGACTCTAAGATAGGCGACATAATACGCAGCAGGGGCAGCGGTTCATTCAAGATGGAGATAAATACACTGGGGCAGTTCAGCATGTTCGGTGAATATATAATAGAGCAGGGAGATTACCTGTTTACCCTCCAGAATGTAATTAACAAACGTTTTGAGATTGAGCGGGGCGGCCGTATAACCTGGAGCGGAGATCCGTTCGATGCGAATATCGATCTTAAAGCGGTATACAGGCTCAGAACCTCCCCGGCTCCCCTGCTGGCGCAATACGGGGCCACAGAAATTCATACCAGAAGAATCCCTGTAGAATGCCAGATAATAATGAGAAATAGCCTGATGACGCCTGATATCAGTTTTGACATTGACCTGCCAACAGCCGATCCGGATACCAGAAGGAATATCCAGGGAATACTGAGTGATGAGGAAAAGATGAACAGGCAATTTCTTGCTCTCCTGGTAATCAACAACTTTATATTGGATGAAGAACTGGCAGGTACCGGCATGGGCGCCAACCTTGGCTTAAGCGCCACGGAGGCGAGCATTACAACAGTAAGTGAGTTCTTTTCCAACCAACTGAGCAACTGGTTGTCGCAGTTGAGCAGGGATGTCGATTTCGGAGTTAACTGGAGGCCCGGCGATGAGATAACTCCCGACGAGTTAGAGCTTGCACTTTCTACACAGGTGTTCAATGACCGTATCAGAATCAACGGCAATGTTGATGTTGGAGGGCGGCAGATGAATACAAGCAACATTGTGGGAGACTTTGACGTTGATATAAAACTGAACAGGAGCGGAAAACTGAGACTCAAGGCTTTTACCAGGGCAAACGACAACCTGATCAGGACACATCTTTCCCCATATACTCAGGGTATAGGGTTGTTTTACAGAGAAGACTTTGACAGTTTTGACGAACTCATGAGACGATACTGGAACATGGTTTTTTCGGAGGCAAAAAGAGAAGATGAAGTTCAGGCGCCCTGACCCTAAATTTGGTCAGTACTATTTGCTTGGATCGAATGATTGATGTATTTTTGGCAAATTATTCCTTGTAACTGAAAAATTAACCAACCGGATCAACATGAACAATTTATTTCTTTTGCAGATCACCCTTTCGGAGAATCTTAATGACCTGGAACCTTTAGCGGAGCAGGGAGAACTTACAATGTCATACTGGGAACTGGCTTTCAAGGGCGGATGGGTCATGATACCTATTGTAGTATTATCGATCATAGCAGTTTACATATTCGTTGAGCGATATTTTGCAATAAAGAAGGCTGAAAAGGTCGATCTGAACTTCATGAACAAGATCAAGGATTATATTCACGATGACAAGATTGACTCTGCAATAACCCTCTGCCAGTCGACCGACAACCCTGTTGCCAAGATGATTGAAAAAGGCATAAGCCGAATCGGCCGGCCCCTCAATGATATTAATGCTGCTGTGGAAAACGTGGGTAAACTTGAGATATATAAACTTGAAAAGGGGTTGCCCTTTTTGGCTACGGTTGCAGGGGCAGCTCCCATGATCGGGTTCCTGGGGACAGTCATGGGCATGATACGTGCATTTTACGATATGTCAACCGCGGGTGCGAATATAGATGTAGGGTTACTGTCAAGCGGCATATATACAGCGATGATAACAACAATGGCCGGACTTATGGTGGGAATTATCGCATTCCTTGCCTATAATGCACTTGTGGCAAAGGTAGAGAAGGTAGTATTCCGGCTTGAAGCAAATACTACCGAGTTTATGGATCTGCTCAATGAGCCGGTAAAGTAATCCTGAAAGTGGCAGAGAGTTTGCTAATACAGTTTTATAAACAAATTAATTACAGTAAAAATGCCATTGAGAAGCAGAAATAAAATTCAGGCAGGTTTCAGTATGTCGGGAATGACAGATATCGTATTCCTGTTGCTCATATTTTTTATGATCACTTCAACGCTTATAGCTCCCAACGCCCTGAAGCTTTTATTGCCGCAAAGCGTGCATCAGACAATGGCCAATCCTATTACCACGGTGTCGATAACGAGAAACTATGAATATTATGTTGAGACTACACCGGTAGATATTGCAGATTTGGAACGGGTTTTGCAGGAAAGACTCGCAGGGGAAGCAGAACCGACTATCTCTCTCCATGTGGAAAGAAGTGTTCCTATGGAGCAGGTTGTCAGGGTTATGAATATTGCAAAAGACAACAGGTACAGATTAATATTAGCAACAAGCGCCAGGTGAGATGCTTGAACTGTTTGAGAAAAATAAAAAAGGTATAATAGGAACCACTGTTTTTCATGTGGTAGTGACCCTTATCATACTTTTTCTGGGTTTCTCCACTCCGCTTCCGCTTCCCGGTGAAGAGGGCATTATTATTAATTTCGGTACTGACGATGAGGGATTTGGAGTGGCACAGCCCGAAAGAGAAAGAGCAGTGCCACCGTCCTCTGCTCGTCCTCCGGTAACCCAGCCAGAGGCTGAAGAGGAGATAATTACCCAGGATTTTGAAGAATCACCTGCCATACCTGTGCCTCAGCCCGAAGAGCAAAGGCAACCTGAACCAGTTACGCAGCCAAGTGACCCGGAGCCGTCGCCAGCAGAAAGGGAAACACCTGAAGAGATTGCCGAGGAGGTACCGGAAAGAGTGCCGAACCCCAATGCTCTTTTCCCGGGAAGGACTGCTACCGGAGATACCGGTACAAGTGAGGGAGTTACTGAGGGACAGGGAAATCAGGGAAGAGAAACAGGCGATCCGGCATCAACACACAGAGAAGGTGGCGATACAGGAAGCCCTGATGGCATTTCATTCAGCCTTTCTGGAAGATCAGCGCTGTCCCTGCCATTGCCGGATTACAATTACCAGGTTGAAGGCATTGTTGTTGTTGAGGTAACAGTAAACCGAAACGGTGAAGTGACCAGTGCCATGCCTGGAGTCAGGGGATCTACTACACTTAATGAATACCTGCTTAATACAGCAAGAAGGGCAGCTGAAAGAGCACGGTTTAACGTGCGATCTGATGCCCCCGCTTTCCAGAGAGGAACAATAACTTACCATTTCCGGCTTCAGTAGCTTTTCTTTCAATTCATGCACAAAAGGTTCCGTGATAGAGACCCGTCAGGCCTGAATTAAAGGCGGGCTTATTAAACAGTGATGATGCCCTGAAATCAATCCCAGGTAAACTTGGGGAATTTTGCCATCATGTCATTAACTTTCTGTTTTACCAAGGCAATAACTTTATCATCAGATATGTTCATTATAACCTCATTGATAAGGCCTACAACCTCTTTCATATCAATTTCTTTCATACCTCTGGTGGTTATTGCCGGTGTCCCAACCCTTATTCCGGAAGTCTGAAACGGCGAACGGTCATCAAATGGCACCATATTTTTGTTTATGGTTATGTCAGCCTTCACGAGGGTGTTCTCAACAACCTTTCCTGAAAGATCGGGCACCTTTGTGCGAAGGTCAATAAGCATTGAATGGTTGTCAGTGCCACCTGATATTACCTTGTAGCCATGGCCGATGAATTCCTGAGCCATCACCTTTGCGTTGTCCCTTACCTGTTTCATATATTTCCTGTATCCTTCCGACAATGCCTCTTCAAATGCAACAGCTTTGGCCGCAATTACATGTTCGAGTGGTCCTCCCTGGGTACCGGGAAAAACGGCCGAATCAAGGATCTGAGACATCATTTTCGCAGCGCCTTTTGGCGTTTTCAGTCCCCAAGGGTTTTCAAAATCACTTCCCATAAGAATAATTCCCCCGCGCGGACCACGAAGGGTCTTGTGCGTTGTAGAGGTAACTATGTGACACCAGGGGAACGGATGGTTCAACATGCCTGTGGCAATAAAACCAGCAGGATGGGCAATATCTGCCATAAGCAGGGCCCCTGCCCTGTCGGCTATCTCCCGCATCCTCCTGTAATCCCAGTCCCTCGAATACGCTGAGGCACCAGCTATGATAAGCCTTGGTTTTTCCTTTTCAGCAAGCCGCCCCATCATCTCATAATCAACCACACCGTTTTCCCGGGTCACCTCATACGCTACAGGCCGGTAGAGTATACCCGAATAATTTACAAAGGAACCGTGTGTAAGGTGCCCTCCATGCGAGAGGTCGAGTCCCAGAAAAACATCACCCGGTTTCAGGACAGCCAGCATAACTGCTGCATTTGCCTGTGCCCCTGAGTGTGGTTGCACATTGGCATATTCAGCGTTAAAAAGTTCTTTAACCCGTTCTATTGCCAGGGTCTCAACTTCATCAATAAACTGGCAGCCACCATAATAACGTTTTCCGGGATATCCTTCGGCATACTTGTTTGTAAGGCAGGAGCCCATAGCCTCCATAACCTGGCTGCTTACGAAGTTTTCGGAGGCAATCAGTTCTATGCCTTCCATCTGTCTTCTGTCTTCTTTGCCTATCAGATCGAATATAGCGGTATCTCTTTGCATTGATTTTGAATTTAGTTTTCTCAGATGCGAAAATAACAATTTTTTGCCCGTAATCAGGCAAAGAAATAATCCAAGGAAACAGAAACAAAAACTCAATACCGGAATCAGTCTTTCAGATAGCGAATAACGATTTCAACGAACCGGTCAAGGTCTATCGGTTTTGAAACATATTCATCACAGCCTGATTCCAGGCACCGTTCCCTGTCCCCCGTCATGGCATATGATGTATATGCAACAATGGGTATGGATTTATCCATCGATTTGACCTTCCGGGTGAGCTGCAAGCCGTCAGCACCGGGAAGCTGAATATCCATAATGATGAGATCGGGCTTATTACCACGTCCAAATTCAGCCAGCAGATCGGTGCCGTTTGTGAAATGCATAAGTGAAATCCTTTTGCCGGACAGGAGCTCTTCAATCAACTGGTAACTTGGCAGGTCATCATCTACAACAAACACCTGTTTTCCAGAGTAATCTTCATCCATCCTGTAAATTGTGTTTGGTTAGCAACCAAATCAAATATAGCCATTTTTTTTAACCCTGAAGATTATTCTGATGAAAATTGGAGAAGAATCTTCCTGTAGGCTGAAAAAATCTTGGATTTTGATATAAATCCGACATATTTTCCATTATGGGTGACCGGAAGGTTCCAGGCATCTGATTCTTCAAACTTACTCATCACAGATTCCATATTTTCATCCTGGGAAACGGTTTCCGGAGGTATATCCATTATATCCTGCACCTTTATCTTGTCATATTGTACAGGTTTGAAAATAATATCCCTGATATTGTTCAGCAGTACAATCCCGAGCAGGTTATTCTCTTCGTCAGTTACCGGGAAAATATTGCGGCTTGATTTTGAAATAGTTTTAACCAGATCTCCAAGGCTTGCTTGCGGATGCACTGTTTTCAGGTCAGTTTCAATTACAGGACCCATTTTCATCAGGGTAAGCACTGCCTTGTCTTTATGGTGGGTTATCAGTTCTCCTCTGGCTGCCAGCCGTTTTGTATAAATTGAGTGCGGTTCAAAATACATGATGGTAAGATAAGAAATGGTTGCAGTTATTATCAGGGGTATAAAGAGCTCATATCCGCCGGTTATCTCGGCAATTAAAAATATTGCCGTTAACGGTGCATGCATAACCCCGGCCATAAGACCTGCCATACCAACAAGGGCAAAATTGCGTTCTGAGACATTGATGAAGGTAAAGTTATTTATAAGACTCGCTCCAATAAAACCGGTTACACCTCCCATATACAGAGAAGGGGCAAAAATACCTCCGACGCCCCCGCTCCCGGTTGTGACTGCCATTGCAACAACCTTGAATACAAGTATCAGCAAAAGGAATCCCAGAAAGACATAATAATTGTTGCGAAAGCCGTCTATAAGGCTGCCTGCAGCTATTTCGCCCGCATCACCGCCAAGAAGCGCCCGCAATGTACTGTATCCCTCACCATAAAGCGGGGGGAAAAGAAAAATCAGTATGCCAAGTATTGCGGCTCCGTAAAACAGCCTGTGATAGGGACTACTGACCTTCGCCAGCCTTGATTCAATCCTCATCGACCCCCAGGTGAAATAATATGATACAAGCCCTGTGATAATGCCAAGCAGTATGTACCATGGAATATTCTCAGTAAGAAATGGATCATAGAGGGTAAAATAGAACACCGCACCCTGACCAAGCAGCAGGGTGGCCAATGTTGCAGCCGTAACAGCGGATATCAGCAGTGGAATAATAGACCACATTGTCAGGTCGAGCATAAGAACTTCCAGGCTGAAGATCATTGCGGCGATCGGCGACTTGAAGATGCCTGCAATTGCGCCAGTTGCTCCGCACGCTATCAACAAGGTGATAGTTTTGTAGTTAAGGTTAAGAAACCTTCCCAGGTTTGAACCAATAGAGGCACCTGTAAGCACAATCGGCGCCTCCAGTCCGACCGACCCTCCAAACCCTACGGTTAATGTACTGCCAACCATTGAAGAATAAGAATTATGGGGTGCCAGCACAGAATCTTTTCTTGATATTGCATGCAGCACTTTTGTTACACCATGTGAAATATTATCCTTTATCACATATCGTGCAAACAGAACTGTAACAAAAATCCCGAAAGCCGGGAAAGCAAGGTATATAAGATTACCTGTCTGCGGTGCCAGCCGTCCGGTCAGGAACTCATTTGTATAGAATACGGTATTCTTGAGTAATACAGCCGCAAGTCCGCTAACCACACCTATTATAAGGCTGAGTATCAATAGCAGTTGGCGATGCCTGAGATTTCTGATTACCCAGATAAGAATACCCGATTTTGCAGTTTTTCTCTCCATATAGCGCAAAAATACATTTTATATTCCTGTCACCCATTGTAATGGCCACCAAAAAATTCCTGCTGGTGCAGGTATTTTGCAGACTTGCAGTCAGCTAAACTAAGTAAATAATTCTGACTATTTTTACTGTTCGTGAAAAAGGCCTTTTAATATCAATACAGTAAAAAAGATGACAGGATTCAAAAGGAGAATTCTTGACAACGGGCTTAAAGTTATCGCCCACAAAGATAAATCGACGCCCATGTCTGCTGTAAACATTCTCTATGACATCGGCTCACGAGACGACCGGCCGGACAGGACAGGAACGGCACATCTTCTTGAGCACCTCATGTTCGGGGGGTCAATCAGCATACCTTCATATGACATTGAAGTGCAGAATGCGGGGGGAGAAAATAACGCTTTTACCAGCAATGATATAACAAACTATTACATTACCCTGCCTTCGGCAAATATAGAAACAGGTATGTGGCTTGAATCTGACCGGATGCCGGGGCTTGATTTTTCCGCTGAGAAACTGGAAATACAGAAACAGGTTGTAGCAGAGGAGTACAAGCAAAGGTACCTAAATCAGCCTTATGGAGATATATGGATGATTATGAGGCCCATGGCATATAATATACATCCATACAAGTGGCCGGTAATAGGCAGTGATATTTCTCATATCATGAATATCACAGTGGATGAGATCAGGGAATTCTACAACGAACACTACTGCCCCTCTAACGCTATCCTTTCAGTTTCATCTTCCCTGGATGAGGATTACTGCCTGGACCTGGCCGAAAAATGGTTCGGTCATGTTAAAAAAAGAAAGTCCCTGATCCGCTCAATTCCCGAAGAACCTCCACAGGCAGGAATAAGGAAGATGGAAGTAACCCGCGACGTACCTTATGACATGATAATAATAGCTTACCGTATGTGCGGGAGAAATGCCAAAGAGTATCATGCAACCGACCTGATCTCAGACCTGCTTGCCGGTGGTAAGTCGGCAAGGCTTTACCGGAATCTTGTTATGGAAAAGAAGCTGTTCGGAATTATCAATGCATTTATTACCGGGGACAGGGATCCAGGCCTTTTTGTAGTAAAGGGGAGGGTTTCAGAAGGTGTTGAGGCCGAAAAAGCATATAATGCCATAATCAGTGAGATAGATAATTTCATTTCCAGTCCCCCAAGAAATGAAGAATTGGAAAAGGTAAAAAACAAGCTTGAAGCAACCAGGCAATATACCCATACAGACATTTTGCATAAAGCAACCGACCTTGCATATTACGAACTTCTTGGTGATGCCGGATACCTTAACAAAGAATTAACCCTTTACAGGAAAACAGAAACAGAAGATATCAGACGGACGGCAATTCTGCTGTTCAGGCCGGATAATGCATCGGTATTGTTTTACCGGGCAAAAAACAAATCAAAAAAGAGATAACCTTGAACCGCATAAAATCACCAAAAACAGCAAAAAACCTCAGACCTGGCAATATCAGTCCACGACTTGAAAAGCTTGGCAACTCAATCCCCGTCTACCTGATAAGCGCAGGCAGCCAGCCTGTTACCAGGATTGACCTGATGTTCAGGGCAGGATCCTGGTGGCAGACAAAACCGCTGGCAGCATCATCAGCCAATGCAATGCTCAGCGAGGGAACAATAAATCTTACAGGAGAGCAGATTGCAAAAAAAGTTGACTACTACGGTGCCTTCATCAACTCTTCGGCCGACAGGGATAATGCATTTATAAGCATATACACTCTTACAAGGTATATTGATGAAATACTTCCGTTGTGTGCCGATATTGCAAAAAACCCCTCCTTCCCCGAAAGGGAACTTGAAACACTTCTTGAAAGACGGCGGCAGAATTTCCTTATCCAAAAAACCAGGGTCAGCAGCCTTGCCAGGGAGCAGTTTGCCGCCTCAGTTTTCGGGAAAGACCATCCTTACGGACAAACACTTGCGCTTGAAGATTTCGATAATTTAACCTGTAGTGACCTGCGAAGCTTTCACGAAAAATATTACAGGTCAGGAAACTGCACTGTTTTTGTTTCAGGGAGGTTTGACAGTGACAAAATCACGGCGGCCCTCGACCAGTTGTTTGGTGGCAATGACTGGCATTCCCGTCCACCGGTTTGCGAAGCCGTTCCTCCCGAACCAGATGCCGAAAGGATAAAAATGCTGATTGCCAAAGATGATGCAGTGCAATCGGCTCTTCGTATAGGCCGCAGGCTGTTTCCCGGGAGCCACCCCGACCATCCGGGGATGATGGTTTTGAACAGCATACTGGGAGGGCATTTTGGCTCCAGGCTGATGCAGAACATCCGTGAAAAGAGAGGATATACCTACGGCATAGGCTCGATGCTTACCGGACTGAGGTTTGGTGGTTATCTGGCCATAGTATCGGAAGTGGGTGGAGATAACAGGGAAGAAGCGGTGAATGAGATTTACCGGGAAATGAAAGAACTCTGTGACAAGCCGGTTTCAGCCAGAGAGCTTGATCTTACCAGGAGGCATATGCTGGGTGAAGTTCTCAGGAGTTTTGACGGCCCCTTTGCCTGGCTTGAAAGTATCAGGAACCTGGCAGAGACAGACATGGATAGCGGCTATTTTGATAAACTGGTTGATACAATAAATACAATTACCCCGCAACAGATAATGGAGCTCGCAAGGAAATACCTGGTAAAGGGAAAAATGGTCGAAGTGGTTGCCGGAAAGTAAACGGTCAGTCACCAGTCCAATAAAATAAGCCCTTAGTCCGTTTTTCTGCAGGGAGTTGAAAAAACACGTAACTACAGTAATAATAAGGCTTAAATTGATTAATTTTGTTTGGCCGGGTAACCAGGTGGATTATTTATAAGATTTTGTGGAGAATTGCAGTCCGATGGCGATAAAAATTCAGACAGAAGAGGAAGTAAAAGACATTGATGCACGTTTCAATGATCTGCTCGACCACTGCACTCATATTACCGAAACTGAAGATATAAAGCTTATCAAAAAAGCTTTCCAGTTTGCAAACAAGGCCCACGGGAATATGAGGCGTAAATCGGGAGAGCCTTATATTATACATCCCATTTCGGTAAGCAAGATTGTTGCATATGAAATAGGTCTTGGAGCAAATTCGATTGCTTCTGCACTTCTCCACGACGTTATTGAAGATACTGAGTATACGCTTGATGACATCAAACTAAATTTCGGCGAAAAAATAGCCGTTATAATAGACGGATTAACCAAAATTGCAGGGGTATTCGATAAAAAATCGTCGTTACAGGCCGAGAGCTTCAGAAAACTCCTGCTTACCCTCTCTGAAGATGTACGTGTTATACTAATAAAACTCGCTGACCGTCTTCACAACATGAGGACCCTCGATTCGCTTCCGCGGAACAAGCAGCTCAAGGTAGCGGGCGAAACGAACTTCCTTTTTGCCCCGCTTGCACACAGGCTAGGATTGTACACAATCAAGACCGAACTTGAAGATCTGGCCCTTAAATACCAGAACCCCAAAATCTATAATGATATACTTCAAAAGATCAGAGAGAGCGAAAAGAAGCGCCAGCTTTTCATTAACAAGTTCTCTCTGCCCATAATTGAAAAGCTCAATGAACACAACATAAAGTTTGATATCAGCGGAAGGCCCAAATCGATTAATTCGATCTTCACTAAAATGGAGGCAAAGAAGGTCAAATTCGAGGAAATATATGACCTGTTCGCCATAAGGATAGTATTTGAGCCTAATCCGAAAATTCCCGAAAAGGTCCAGTGCTGGAACATTTATTCACTCATTACCGATATATACATGCCCAAGCCCGAAAGGATAAGAGACTGGGTCAGCACCCCCAAAGCCAACGGCTATGAAGCCCTGCATGGCACAGTAATGGGGCCCAACGGCAAATGGGTGGAGGTTCAGATCAGGACTACCAGGATGAACGACATAGCCGAGAGAGGGTTTGCCGCGCATTGGAAATATAAGAACAACGGGCAGGGAGAATCTGAACTCGACAAATGGATCAGACGAATCAGGGAGCTGCTGGATAACCCGAACAGCGACGCGCTTGAATTTATGGATGAGTTCAAGCTTAACCTTTTTTCTTCTGAAATCCTGGCATTCACCCCAAAAGGTAAAATTATCACCCTGCCGAAAAATGCATCTGTCATTGATTTTGCATATGAGATCCATACCGAAATAGGTAACAAGGCTATCGGGGCCAAAGTTAACCAGAAGCTTGTTCCTCTGAGTCATATTCTATCGAGCGGCGACCAGGTTGAGGTCCTTACCTCCGATATACAGCGTGCACAAAGGGAGTGGCTTGATTTTGCCATTACCGCAAGGGCCAAATCCAACATTAAAAGTGCGCTCAAGGCGGAGAATAAAATACATATTGAAACCGGCAAAAAGATACTTGAAGAGAGCCTGCGGGAGATAAACCTCCATCCCAATTCCCGGATAATTAAAAAACTGATAACCGGTTACGAAGCCACGAGCAAAGATGACCTCTATCTAAAAATCGGTGGTGGCATCATAACCCTTGACAACCTCAAGAAAGTACTTAAGAAAAACACCAGGAGCAAATGGATAAGGTACTGGGAACTTACTTACAGCAAGAACCTGCAGAGGGGCAGGAAAGGAGAAGAAGGAACCCCCGGGAAGGCAACCATAGATCTTGGCAAGCCTTTAATTATAAGGGAAGGGATTGATGAACCAGGAAAAAACTACAGGATTGCAAAGTGCTGTAGCCCAATTCCCGGAGACGAAATTGTAGGTTACAAGAGTCCGAACGAAACTATTATCATTCACTCGTCCAAGTGTCCTACTGCTACAAAGCTGATGTCAAGTCACGGCAACCTTATCGTCTCTGCACGGTGGACCAGCCACAAGATACTTTCCTTTCTGGCCTGTATAAAGATCCAGGGTATTGATAAAATAGGGATTGTCAACTCGATAACGAATGTTATTTCCCATGACCTGAATGCCAATATCAGAAAGATAAATGTTGAAACCCACGACGGTATCTTTGAAGGAAGTATTGAACTTTACGTCCATGACACGAAACACTTGAACAATCTTATTATGAATCTGTTTAAAATAAACGGAGTAGTTTCGGTCAACAGGATTGAAGCCGGGCGGGAGTGATTTAAAACAAGTAATTTTTATTATCCCCGGGTTAAATTATCTCCATTTACACTTTTTTTACTATTTTTAGGATTATTTTAAATTAGACTATTTATGGGATGCATCGATTCCAAAGATACGGTTAGGAAGCTTTTCACTGAATACCTTGCAAAGAAAGGTCACAGGAAAACCCCGGAGAGATACGCAATACTCGATGAGATCTACAGTCATGAGGGTCATTTCGATATAGAATCCCTTTACATTTCGATGAAGAACAAAAACTACAGGGTTAGCCGGGCAACCCTTTACAACACCATTGACCTGCTGCTTGAGTGCAACCTTGTGATAAAGCACCAGTTTGGGAAAAACATTGCCCAGTTTGAAAAAGCACATGAATGCAAACAGCACGACCACCTTATTGACACAAAAACAGGTGAGGTGATAGAATTCTGCGACCCCCGGATACAGGAGATAATTAAAACAGCATGCAAGCTGGCCAATTTCAAACCCACTCATCATTCACTCTACATTTACGGTCAGCGGGAAGAAACCTGAAAATACCAATGCATAAAGTTGATGTTTTACTTGGCCTCCAGTGGGGTGATGAAGGAAAAGGGAAGATAGTCGATGTGCTTGCCCCGGAATACGATGTCATAGCCCGTTTCCAGGGCGGCCCTAATGCGGGGCATTCACTGGAATTTAACGGGATCAAGCATATTCTTCACACAATACCTTCCGGTATATTTCACAAGAACAAGATAAACCTCATAGGCAACGGTGTTGTGATTGACCCCGCAGTATTTAAAAAAGAGATAGATTCCCTGCAGAGTCTGGGTGTAAATGCAGCAGACAACCTGTTCATCTCCCAAAAGGCACATCTTATACTGCCCTCACACCGTCTTCTTGATGCTGCATCTGAAGCCATAAAAGGCAACACAAAGATAGGTTCGACACTCAAGGGCATCGGGCCCGCCTATACTGACAAGGCAGGGCGGACCGGATTGAGAGTGGGAGATATCACACTACCGGGTTTTATTGAAAAATACAGCTCCCTGAAAGAAACCCACCGTGAAACTCTCCGGCACTATGGATACGAAGATGAACCGGAAAAATATGAAGCTGAGTGGTTTATTGGAATAGAAAAGTTAAAGGAATTCAGGCTGGTCGAGAGCGAATATTTTATCAATAATCTGCTAAAGGAGAAAAAGAGGATATTGGCAGAGGGCGCGCAGGGCACCCTCCTTGATATTGATTTCGGCTCCTATCCCTACGTTACATCATCAAGCACAGTATGTGCGGGGGCGTGTACCGGACTTGGAATTGCCCCATCAAAAACAGGAGAAGTAATAGGTATATTCAAGGCATATTGCACAAGGGTAGGCAGCGGGCCGTTCCCTACCGAGCTGACCGATGAGACAGGTGACAGGCTGCGGGAACAGGGCCGCGAGTTCGGATCAACAACCGGCAGGCCCCGGCGATGCGGCTGGCTGGACCTTCCGGCCCTTAAATATTCGGTTATGATCAATGGGGTTACACAGCTGATGATCACCAAAGCAGATGTGCTGACAGGGCTGGAAAAAATTAATATATGCACCGGGTACAGGTATGACGGCAAGGTTACAGAATCCCTGCCATATGACATCACTGCCAGAGTGGAGCCAGTTTACAGTGAATTCAGCGGCTGGGGAAAAGATATATCCGCAATCAGGAGTTGCAGTGACCTGCCCCCGGAATTCAATGAATATATCAGCTATATTGAGAATGAGACCGGCGTGCCCGTCACCCTGATCTCCCTTGGTCCCGACAGGACCGCTGCCGTCTTTCCAGGCAAGAAATAGCAAATCAGGAGGCCATGCGTCCGTTATAGCTTCTTCTCTGGCCGAACCCTGAAGTAATACGGTCAAGAATAACTGCCAGCACAACCACTACCAGTCCCGCCTCGAATCCCTGGCCAACCCGCAGCCTCTGGATGCCCCTGAGGACATCCTCGCCCAGTCCGCCTGCACCTATCATCGCTGCGATAACTACCATTGATAATCCCAGCATAATGGACTGATTAACACCGGCAAGAATAGTGGGTTTGGCCACAGGTATCTGAACCTTCATGAGCTTTTGCAAACCTGTGGCGCCAAAAGCATCAGCAGCCTCAACAAGCTCTGCAGGAACCTGGCGGATGCCCAGGTTTGTCAGCCTTATCAGCGGCGGCAATGCAAACACGAAGGTTGCAACAACACCCGGAACCAGTCCGAGTCCAAAAAACATTACCGCAGGTATAAGGTAAACAAAGGCGGGCATCGTTTGCATAAAATCAAGCACAGGCCTTATAACAGCATTGAAGCGGTTGCTCCGGGCAGCCCATATTCCAAGGGGTATTCCGAACAGAATAACGAGGATCTCAGCTGTCAACACCAGCGCAAGGGTTTCAACAAAAGCTATCCACAAGCCAATATTTTCCGTCAGCAGCAGTCCCAGAAATGCTATGATGCTGTTTTTCCACCCGGCCATGTACCAGGTAACGGCCGATATAACCAGGATAAAAACCAGGGGATGGGGGAGCAGCATACCATCTTTGAGAATAGTTACCATAAAACTTATTCCGGTGCTGAACCCCTCAAAAAAACCACCGAACCTGGTCTCCATGAAAGTTACCAGGCTTGTTATCCACTCATCTAAAGGAATACGGTATGAAAACATGATCCGTCATTTTTTAAAATTGTTATGTCGTCCGGCCCCGGAATTATTTCATCTACATTCAGAGAGGGCAGCAATTACAGCCCCCCTTACGATAACACCTTTAAGCCTGTTATGGCGGTCAGTTACTGCGAAAGGGCCATATTGATGATCAGTGTACATATTTATAACCTCATTCAGAGGTGTGTCTTCCATTACCACTGCTGCTTCTTGGAGCAGGGCATCATTAAAGGGGATACTCTCCATATCGCCGTGCTTTTTGATATAGTCTGCGAGCTCATCTGCCCTTACATACCCTTTAACGAACCTTCCGGTATCCGTCACAATGATACCGCTCAGCCCTTTCTTCCTCATTTTTCGCAGAATGGTCCGGGGCCCGTCGCCCTTAAAAGCAGTCTCCAGAACGGGTTGCATGACAGACCCTGCCGTAAGGACGTTTGAACGGTTCATGTCCTCAACAAAAGCTTTCACATAGTCATTGGCAGGGCGTGAAATAATTTCCTCTGCCGTTCCTGTCTGAATGATCATTCCGTCATTCATTATAGCTATCCGGTGGCCAAGGCGGAATGCTTCATCAAGGTCGTGAGTTACGAAAATAATCGTCTTCTGCATTTTCTGATGTAACTCCAGAAGTTCATCCTGCATTTGCCTGCGAATTAGCGGGTCAAGAGCACTGAAGGCTTCATCCATAAGCATTATGTCGGCATCAACCGCCAGTCCGCGTGCCAGTCCCACCCTCTGCTGCATACCACCGGATAATTCATCAGGGTAAGAGTTTTCATTACCCTCAAGTCCGACAACCCTTATCATCTCCTTCGCTCTGTCCTGTCGCTTTTTTGGGTCAACGCCCTGTATTTCCAGTCCGAGCTCCACATTCTCAAGGACTGTTCTGTGCGGCAATATCGCAAAATTCTGAAAAACCATGCCGCAAAAATGTTTCCGCCTGAATTTCCTCAGCTCTTTGCTGCCAAGCCTGGTAATATCGATGCCGTCAATCAGGATCTCTCCGGATGTTGGCTCATGAAGGCGGTTAATAAGCCTCTGGAGCGTTGATTTTCCGCTTCCTGACAACCCCATAAGCACAAAAATTTCACTTTTCCGTACGGAAAATGAAACATCATAGACGCCCACCATTTGCCCCTGCTCCCTCAGAATCTCCTCTTTCGACATGCCCTCACGCAAAGCCTTTAAAGCCTTACCCGGATTATTTCCGAATATTTTGGATAGATTCCTGACAACGATTTTATCACTCATCAATGCTGAACTAATAAAATTACTTTGAGCCCAATACTAATTAAGCCAGCTTTCAACCCTGCCCGGATTTTCCGATATCCACAACCGGGCCGCTTCAAACGGATCCATACCCTCTTCTATGTACATCATTACTTCACCCATTTCTTCAGAAGTCCAGTAGAAACTATCAAGAAACTCATAAACATCGGGTGCCTTTCCCTTAAGCCGGGTACTCACGATTGTAGCTATATGCTCTTCATCACCAAAAGATTGTAGGGGATCTTCCAGATACTTAAGGTCAAATGCGGCAAATTTCCAGTGAGGTGTCCAGCCTGTTATAATTATCCATTCATCACGTTCAATGGCTCTCCTTAAAGCTGCTGTCATGGCTGCATCGGAGCCGCTCAGGAGCTGATAATCCAGGCCGTAATCATCAATGGCCCTTTCACTCGCCGCCATGAGGCCTGCGCCGGGGTCAATCCCCGTAATTTGTCCCCCGAAACGGTCAACATGCTCATTCAACTCTTCAATGCTGTTAACATCAACGTATCCGGGAACAACCCAACCTATCCGGGCCCCCTCAAGGTTTGGACCCAGATTAACGACCCTGTCCTTTGTCTGCTCCAGGTATGCTTCGTGTGTATTTGGAAGCCATGCTGCCACTACAGCATCAAAGTCACCCCGTGCAACACCCATCCACATAGGACCGGCATCAACGGAGGTAAGAGAAACCTCATGTCCCAGGCGGTCTTCCAGGACAGCAGCAACAACATGGGTTGAGGCTATTTCAGAGTCCCACAATACGTAGCCAAGGTTAATTCTGTCAGCCTCAGGAACGCACGAGTTGAGATGTACGATCAGAACAATCGCAATTAAAAATGCGCTTAATAATCTAATGAAATACTTTTTTCTTTCCATAGTACATTTGTTTTATTAGTATAAAACCCTTGTTAATCAGGTTTATTTATGTGCTTATTTTCCCGGTACGGGACCAAAGAGGCTCGTGGTAACACGGCATCAATGAATACTACAATATTTTGCTGCACCGGTACATATTGCCTTTGCAGCAAACCATCTGGTCAACCGGTCTCCCGGTATAATGAACCAAAAAAACCGGCTGTTTAATCCATCTTGTTCGGTTCCTCAAGACCATAACCCGAGGTGCGGTCCTCTCGCTTAAGGAGCCAGGAAAACAGCAGTCCGATAACCCCAAGCATTGCAAGCATTATAAGAGCCTGCGTATAATCATATACTGCTTCCCCTCCCGCGGCAAGGATCTCAGAAACTCCGGGATTTGTATAGTCAAGAACAAGGCCTATCAGCCACGGGAAAAGCATCAGGCCAATTGCCTGAATTGTAAACATTGCCCCATAGGCAGTTCCAATCCTGCTTGTTTCCACTATTTTGGTAACAGCAGGCCACATAGCAGCAGGCACCAGCGAAAATGCAATGCCAAGTATGAACATGGGAATATAAGGAGTAATATTCGTAAATGCAAACATAAGGTGGACGCTTACAACCAGCAGGCTTCCGTAAACCATCAGCGACGCCGACCTGCCCCTGTAGTCACATATCCAGGCAAAAACCGGAGTGAATAAGAGGGTTCCGAACGGCAATATTGATGAGATATCCCCCGCCACTGTCGGATCAACCCCGAATTTGTTTATCATCAGGTCAGGAGCATATTTCATGAATGGAAAGACCGCAGAATAAAAAAGCACACAGAGCATGGTGATATAGATAAAGCTGCGGTTGGTAATCAGGCGACCAAGATCACTGAACCTGAACTCCTCAGCCGGGTCGGTTTCATTTCTTTCAGCAACCCTCCTGTCAAACCTGATATCCCAGATCATATAAACCATGAATGCCAGAAGCCCTATTCCCAGCAATAATGCACCAAACCAGATAGGCATGGTCCAGTTCTCCCAAAGAGGCATGATCCTGGCATCTTCTATTATCAGCCTGGGCGAAAGAACCATTGCAGCACCCATCCCAAGCCTCGCAATTGCAATGTTCAGTCCCAGAGCAAGGGCTATCTCCTTGCCCTTGAACCATTTAACTATAACCTTGGAAATCACCACTATACTGGTTTCTGCACCAAGTCCGAATAAAAAGAATCCCAGGGATGTCACTTTGAGCGCTGGCGAATATGCTGTGAGGAATGAATTCATGAAGTCATACCCCCAGCCTCCCTGGTTAAAATAGGGGGTAGCCCCGTAGGCAGTCACTACTGCGCCGGCAAACTGGATGAAAATAAAAGCAAAACCGGTGATTCTGATGCCGATTTTATCGAGAATAATTCCGCCTATTACCGCCATCAGAAGAAAAACATTGGGAATGGAATATGCAGCCTGAAAGAAACCGTACTCAGCCGATGAAAATCCGAGCTCCCTTTCCATAAGAAACTTGAGGGGTGACAAGGCATCATAGAAATAATAATTTGTTGCCATTGTAAAGCTTACAAGCAGCATGATACCCCATCTCAGCACCACAGAATCATTCAGGGCATTTTTAAAATCTTCCATATCCACTTTGTTTTAATTACTTTGATAAAAGAAAGCAAGCCTGCCGCTTACCAGGAAACAGCAGGCCTCAAAAATAAAATATTTATCTAACCCGGCAAAAGCAAATGACATTATTGCAAGTGCAGCAAGCAACCGGCTGAAATAAGTGTTATTATAAATCCTTGATGTAAAGCCATACGAGGTGTTCACCCTCACTCCTGATTGATCGCCATTGATTTACGGCTTCACGGTAATTATCGAGCGACTTGATGGTTACCAGGTTAAAATTGTTCTCAGACATAATAATCCTGGAGTCATGCCCTTGCGCAAGCATCTTCTGATGAAAATCCTCAGCGTATACCGGATTTCTGAAAGCACCAACAATCAGGTGGTACCTCTGCATTGCACGAAGCCGTTCAGCTTCGGCACGGGCCTCGGCTTCTCTTCTGATACTGTCGGCTCTCTCCTGCTCCCTTCTTGCCTCTTCAAGCTCACGTCTGAGAAGCTCTGCCCTTCGGATACTGTCCTGGCGTTGCTGATAGATTTCCATTGTATCTACCCGACTGGCAAAAGGGTTGATTTTTTGAACGAAATCGCATCCACTTATCAGAAGTGTAGATGCGAACAGAATAATTATCAGTTTTTGCATTGGATTATGTTTAGTTAATCAAAAGTATAGCAAAATTATTATATGAAAAAATTATGAAGTCAAAATATTTTGCACCCATTTAATGTATATTTATCCTGTAAGATGTACATTTGCCTTACTGCTAAACCGCGAACACATACATCTGTTATTGCCGTCACTAACCAAAACATAATATTATCATGCAAACCATCATTGAATTGTTTGAGGAGAGTGTCAGAAAATATCCTGACAACCCTTTAATGCTGGAAAAGACCACAGATAAGTATGAACCTGCCTCCTACAAAGAGATCAGGCAGGCCGTAGCCGAATTTGCAGCCGGACTGACAGGCATGGGAATAAAAAAGGGTGACCGTATTGCCCTGCTTTCCGAGGGCCGCAATGACTGGGTCATTTCAGAGTTGGCCATCCTCTATTCCGGTGCCATAAATATCCCTTTATCAGTCAAACTGGGTGACGCATCTGAAATAAAGTTCCGCCTTGTACATTCCGGGGCAAGAATGGTAATAGTTTCGGGAGGGCAGGCCCATAAACTGAATGACCTTAAAAATGAAATTCAGGGGCTGGAAAAGGTAATACTCCTCGATAAGCCCGGACAAATGGGAGAAAAGAATATACTTTACCGCGACATAAGGGAGGCAGGGAGAAAAATACTGTCAAGCGAACCGGAAAAATTTGACGAGCGCTGGAAATCAATAAAAGGAGATGATTTTGCAAACATATGCTATACCTCCGGCACCACGGCAGATCCAAAAGGGATTATCCTCTCTCACCGCAATTACACTGCAAATGTGGAACAGGCAAGAAGCCTCATGGATGTTCCCGAATGGTATACCACATTGCTAATCTTGCCATGGGACCATGCCTTTGCACATACTGCAGGCATATATACGCTTATATCAAGCGGTGCCAGCATGGCATCGATCCAGGTTGGAAAGACACCAATGGAAACCCTGAAAAATATTCCCCACAACATAAAGGAGATCAGGCCCGTCTTTCTGCTCAGCGTCCCCGCCCTGGCAAAGAACTTCAGGAAAAATATCGAAACCGGTGTCAGGCAAAAAGGGAAAGTTGCCAAAAAACTTTTCGAGTGGGGATTAAGCGTTGCCTATAAATACAATGGTATAGGATGGGACAAAGGGCGCGGCATTAGGTTCCTTCTCAAACCGCTTGTCGCTTTGTTTGACAAAATATTATTCTCAAAGGTCAGGGAAAATTTCGGCGGACGTCTGCAGTTTTTCATAGGAGGGGGGGCATTGCTCGATATTGAGCTTCAAAGGTTTTTCTACGCGCTCGGTATCCCTATGTTCCAGGGCTACGGCCTTTCTGAAGCCTCTCCCATAATTTCATCCAATTCGCAAAAAAAGCACAAGCTCGGCTCATCAGGGTATCTTGTGAGCGATCTTGAACTTAAAATTTGTGATGAAGACAAAAACGAACTTCCAACCGGTGAGAAGGGTGAGATAGTAGTGAAAGGAGAGAATGTGATGAAAGGTTACTGGCAAAATGAGGAAGCAACTGCATCAACAATAGTAGACGGCTGGCTTTACACCGGAGATATGGGATATATGGATGACGACGGTTTCCTTTATGTCCTCGGGCGCTTCAAGAGCCTGCTCATATCTGACGATGGAGAAAAATACAGCCCCGAAGGCATCGAAGAAGCATTTACGGGCCAGTCACAATATATTGACCAGTGCATGCTTTACAATAACCAGAATCCATATACCGTTGCCCTGATCGTACCCAATAAGGAGGCGCTCAAAAGATGGCTGAAAGAAAAGAACCTCAAACCTGAAACCAGGGAAGGACAAATTGCCATGCTTAAGCTTATAGAAATGGAGCTTAACGAATACAGGATAGGAAAGAAATATGAGAAGATGTTCCCTCAGCGATGGCTTCCGGCTGCTATTGGTATTCTTGAAGAACCGTTTACCGAAAGCAACCAGTTGCTCAACAGCACACTCAAGATTGTGAGAGGTAAGATTACCGGGAGATACAAGGAAAGAATTGATTATCTTTACACCGTTGAGGCAAAAGATATATGCAACTCCATGAATGTTGAGGCAGCCAACAAGCTTATGCTAAAAGATTGATCGGCCCGGTTGCTTTATATTCATTTCGTTCTGATGGTTGCCTTAATTATTGGGTCCCTTTTCGGGGACTCATGGGCCTGCAATTAATGTTGCAAGTGCATAATAGTAATTGAAGCTTTCCGTTTCAATTCAGGTGGTAACAGTAAAATAAACGATACAGAGAAATTAATGAAGAGTATTTTAAGATTCCTGATCAGCAGGGTGTTCTGGAAACATATAGCAATTATTGCAGGTATTTCCACTCTTATAACCATAACCATATTTGTAGGATTAAAAATATACACCAGGCACGGGAAAGCCTATGCCGTACCTGACTTAAGGGGACTTACCGTTGAAGAGGCCGAGATGGTTACTAATGCACGGAGGCTGAGGTACAAAGTGTCTGATTCAGTATTTATAAGCCATGAAGACAGAGGAACGGTTGTCGATCAGAATCCGCCTCCCAATTTCAGGGTAAAGGAAAACCGGACAATTTTCCTTACCATAAACGCCATGAATCCCGAACGGGTTGCAATGCCAGATGTAACGGGTGTTTCACTGAGACAAGCCAGGGCGATAATCGAAACACAGGGGCTTCAGGTGGGCAGGCTGATTTATGTGCCCGATATTGCCATGAACAATGTTCTAAGGCAGCAATATCAGGGTGAAGAGATAGAACCCGGAGAATTGATAGTACGCGGAGAAGCAATCGACCTTGTACTCGGGGAGGGATTGAGTACCCGCACAACTTACGTGCCTGACCTGCTATATCTTACCAAAGAGGAGGCCAGAAACAGGATACTTGAAGCATCACTTAACCTGGGAGCAACTTTATATGACACAACAGTACATACTGCCGATGACTCGCTCAATGCATTCGTATGGAGGCAGAGGCCTGAGTATTCAGAGGATTTGCAGATAAGGCTCGGATCGATCATTGACCTCTGGATGTCGGTTGATTCAACGCTTCTACCCGTCCCTGACACCCTCGATTTCCTATTCCCTGATTTTTATGATGAAGACACTATCATATGGTAGCCTGATACTGCTTTTCTTAAACGGGCCGGCCCTGGCGCAGGAAATTTTAACAGGCCTGGAAGTAAACAGTTCAGTAAGGGATGTTTACCGGCAACAACCTGCACTGAAATCAATAAAAGGCTCACTCGAACTTCCGTTTTTCGATGATTTTTCCGGATCAGATGTTTATCCCGACAGTAGAAAGTGGAGTGACCGGTACGTTTTTATTAACAGCGATTACCCTGTAAACCCCATATCTGTAAACGTTGCCACCCTTGATGCCATTGACCATACCGGGGCATTATACGAACATGCAACAACCTGGCCCTTTCCGGCCGACAGGCTGACTTCAAACGCCATTAACCTGGCGTATCCCGCATCTGACAGTATTTACCTCAGTTTTTTCTACCAGCCACAGGGACGGGGAGACATACCCCAAACCCATGACTCTTTGAGGGTTGAATTCTTTTCGCCCGAAACCGAAGACTGGAGAGTTGCATGGTCGGTACCGGGTGACAGCCTGCATGAATTCAAACTTGTAATGCTGCCACTGTCCGACCCCGAATACCTGCAGGACGGCTTCCGCTTCAGGTTCAGCAACATTGCCAGCATCGCCGACAACCGCCATAACCCCGGAACAATGGGTAACTGCGATCACTGGCATGTTGATTATGTTTATCTGAACAGGGGGAGGACATATGCTGACACGGTATTCAGCGATGTTGCCTTTATTAAGCCAATCAGATCAGTGCTTAATAATTATGAGGCAATGCCGTGGAACCAGTTCCAGGCCGGGAGAATAGCTGAAATGGGATCGGTGCTCCCGGTTGCCTACCGTAACCTTGACAATACCGAAAGGATTGTTCAGAGGAATTTTTCAATTTATGACGTTTATGAGAACAGGACTGCACATTCATTCCCGGGAGGAGCTGCCGGTATTGGTCCGCGTCAGATTCATGATTTCAATGCCGACCTGACATGGTCATTCACCTCGGCAAATCCGGATTCAGCACTTTTCAGGGTCAGGGCATGGCTTACGGTTGAGGGACTGGAACCCCGATACAACGACACAGTAGTATATCACCAGCGCTTCAGCAACTATTTTGCTCTTGATGACGGAACAGCGGAGAACGGTTACGGGCTTGCAGGCGGAGGGTCCGAAAATGCCAGGATTGCCTGCCGCTTCAGAGCATACAGAGCCGATTCACTTAGAGCAATCAAAATATATTTTAACCAATCACTTAACCATGCCTCCAGGCAGTATTTCAACCTGGCGGTATGGGATGATGATAACGGCAGGCCCGGCAACATTATCTATCTGCAGGAAGGGCTAAGGCCTGTATATGAGGATGAACTCAACAGGTTCCACACATATCACCTGGATAATGCCGTACCTGTTTCCCAGATTTTTTACGTTGGCATAATCCAGACCACCACCGAGTTTCTTAATATTGGATTTGATGTGAACAGGAATAACCGCAACAGATTATTCTACAATATTTTCGGTGAATGGAGGAATTCATCATTTGAGGGATCATTGATGATACGACCGGTTGTCGGGGAGAGCCATCCCCCACTTTCTGTTGCCGACCCTCCAGGAACTCAACATATCAGGGTTTACCCCAATCCTGCAAGGGATATTCTTTTTATCGATACGGGTCCGGAGTCCGCCCCAGGTTCAGCAACCTACAGCCTTATAAACAGTGCAGGCCAGATTGTATATCAGGAAGACGCTGCTATACGAAGCATAGATGTGTCAAAATTCCCTGCAGGAATATATTTTGTGCGTATTGAGTTCATGGATGGCAGACGTGACACAAGGAAGGTCCTCATAACACCTTAAACTCAAATAAATGAGTGAAAACCTGCCCGGTGAAGAGCTTTACGACATAGCAGACCTTTATGAACATTTCAGGTTTGAAGCTGATCCGGGTCAGAAGTTACTGAGAATTGACAAATTCCTGGTAAACCGGATTGAAAACGTATCAAGGAGCCGCATCCAAAATGCCGCCGCTGCAGGCAATATTCTGGTTAACGATGCACCGGTAAAATCAAACTACCGGGTCCGGCCCGGAGATCTGGTAACAATTGTTATGGCTCACCCTCCCCGGGAGGTTGAGCTGATACCTGAAGACATCCCTGTTGATGTGGTATATGAAGATGAACACTTTATAGTTGTTGACAAGGAGGCTGGCATGGTGGTCCATCCGGGACACGGGAACTATACCGGCACACTGGTAAACGCGCTGGCCTGGAGATTCAGAGATATGCCACTTTTCAAATCGGGAGAATTACGACCGGGGCTGGTACACAGGATAGATAAAAATACCAGCGGGCTTTTGGTTGTAGCTAAAACTGAACTGGCAATGAACCATTTAGCCAGGCAGTTTTTTGAAAGGAAAACAAAAAGGCTGTATGTTGCAATAGTATGGGGACAGCCGGAACCCGAAGAGGGAACTATAGAGGGGAATATAGGAAGACACATGAAGGACAGGATGAGGATGGATGTATTCCCTGACGCATCTCACGGCAAGCATGCAGTTACACATTACAGGGTAATTGAAAAACTGGATTACATAAGCCTTGTTGAATGCAGGCTTGAGACAGGCAGGACCCATCAGATCCGCGTACATATGGAGCACATCGGGCATCCACTATTTAATGATGAAAGATATGGCGGCGATATGATCCTGAGAGGCACCACCTTCAGCAAATATAAACAGTTTGTCCAAAACTGCTTCAAGATTTTACCCCGTCATGCGTTGCATGCCAGGTCGCTAGGATTTATACATCCCTCAACCGGCAAAGAACTCTGGTTTGAATCTGAATTGCCGGTCGATATGAGGCAGCTTCTCAACAAATGGAGGAAATACACTGGTGGCAGAGAGGAAATATGAACCGGGTGCTGAATGAGCCTGTTTTTCAGGTTTGAGGCCCTGGTGCAGGGTACTCGGGGTAAGCATTAACCGGCAGTTGAATGAGCCTGTTTTTTCTGTATTTTTACCAATTAATAGCAACAACCAAGAATTTCCTTATGAAGAAGAACATTGCCATTGTTGCCGGAGGCGACTCATCAGAATATGTCGTATCGGTAGAAAGCGCATCCAACATCATGAAATCGCTCGACAAAACCCGGTACAACCCTTTCCTGATGACAATCAGGGGCAACAAGTGGATAACAGGGACACTCGAAAAGCCAGGGCCGGGAGTTGACAAAAACGACTTTTCGGTAATGCAGGACGGAAAGAAAACAAAATTTGACTGTGTTTTCATGGCCATACATGGCACCCCTGGTGAAGACGGAAAGCTTCAGGCCTATTTCGACCTTATCGGGGTGCCCTACACCACCTGCGGCGTACTCGCCTCTGCCATCACTTTCAACAAATACATATGCAAAGGATTTCTGAACAATTTCGGCATCATCTCACCAAAGGCTATGCTCGTAAGGAAAGGGTACAGGTTTGACCCGCATAAGATTGCCACGGAGATCGGACTGCCCTGTTTTGTAAAACCCAACAACGGTGGGTCCAGTTTCGGGGTCACCCGGGTCACTGAAAAGTCACAGGTAAAAGATGCAGTGCTTAAAGCTTTCATGGAGGACAACGAGGTGATCGCAGAGGAGTTCATAGCCGGCACCGAACTGACAGGGGGCGTATTTAAGAGCAGTGAAAGGGAGATACTTTTTCCCCTGACCGAAATTGTAAGCAAAAATGAATTTTTTGATTTTGATGCCAAATACAAAAGGCAGGCTGACGAGATCACCCCGGCAAGGATAAGCGACAAGCATACGAAAGAGTGCCAGGAAATATCATCAACCATTTACGATATCCTTGACTGCCGCGGTATTGTAAGGATTGACTACATCCTCAGCGAGGGAAAATTATGGTTCCTGGAAGTAAACACGGTGCCGGGCATGACCGATACGAGTATCATCCCCCAGCAGGCAGAGGCGATCGGACTGGAAACAGGTGAACTATTCACACTCGCCATTGAAGATGCCATAGAATTTGCAAAATCCGGGCGGTAAGAACCACCCGGATCTCAACCATTTCTGCCTTCCCGGTTTTATCACTGAATGGTCAGAGATCCGGTATCACTATTAATTCAGAAGAACCAACGGTAAGCCAGGTTGAAGTTCCTTCCGGGCATAGGGAAATTTCTCTCCTCAATCCTGGTAAGATGATCCCTGTAGCTTACATTGAGAAGGTTTTCAATCCTGAGGATTATAACATGTTGTCCTCCTCCGTTAAGCCTGTAACCTGCATTCATCCCTACCAGCATGTAACCGTCAGTCTTCTCCTCATCGGGAGCAACACGGTTCTGTGCCGATACAGCGCGAACCCGCGTGCCGATCCAGCCGCTGCCGTAATCATATTCAAGTGTTCCGGAAAACCTGAAGGGTGGCATGAACGGCAGGTAATGGCTATCACTTCCGGTGCGCCTGCCAACCACGTAATCGATGCTCATAACAGATCTGAGTCCCCCTGAGATATTCCATGCAACTGACGTCTCTCCACCATAAAGATATGCCCGGTCTCCCTGGTACTCAACAACCGGAAGCCCCGATCCGGGATCTATGTCACCGGTGGGCTGCATAACTATATAATTATTGAAGTAATTCAGGAAACCGGCAACCTCGGCACTAAAAACACCATTGCCCCAGCGTGCAAACAAGTCGGTGCCGTAACCGATCTCATCGTCCAGATCAATGCTGCCTATCTCGTACAGCCCGGCGCAAAGATGGGGGCCATGGGCGAACAGTTCCTCAAGCATCGGATAACGGTGTGATCTTGCAAACTGGCCGCCAATCTCAACTGTTTCGGCTGGCCGGTAATTAAGTCCCATTGACCCGGAATAAACAAATGCATCCCTGCTTTCATTCATATTGGAAAAATCATTGGGAAGAGCGGTCGCCCTCAGAAAGTCAAGCCGCCCTCCAAACTGAAGGCGAATGCGACTTGTAAGCGGTACTTCCTGGAAGGTAAACACCCCGATATTATATCTCTCTTCATTGGGGGTGAAGGCATCATCGCCGCTCACCTCCATCAACCTGCCATAAAGACTGAGCCCGAAAGCTCCCCTGTCGAATATTCCTACCGGGCGGTGCTGGAGTGTTAAAGTCGAACTAACATTTATCTTGTCAAACTCAATTTCAATATCTTCTTCGACCTCTCCTTCCTCGATCTCTATCTCAACTTCCTGTTGCACAAACCTCGAACCGTGAATCCTTATCTGCGCCCTGTCAAAGAAATCACTGACCCTGAAATGCACTCTCCCCTGCATAAGCTGCTGCCTGATGCGTACCTCGACACTCTCGAAAGGATCGTCAAGCTCTTCGGGAATTCCATAGGTGTTACTGCCCATAGAAATATTAAAACCACCGTTTGTATTGCCGTTTTTGAAGCCGAACCCTAGAGATCCGTCATAATTGTTCATATAGGTGCCCGGTATGATCCCCTCGGGCGACCTGACATCGCCCGACTTGCGGTAGCCGAAACGGCCGCTGGCGGCCCAGTTCCCTGCACCCCAGGTATACCGGCCAAAGCCTGCGCCCATATTGTTATTGGAAGCGCCCTGTGCTGAAACAACACCAGATCCGCCACTATCCCAGCCGTCAGGGATATCGGCAGTCATCAGGTTTATAACTCCTCCGATGGCACTTGAACCGTACAAAAGGCTGGCGGGTCCGCGTACCACCTCTACCCTGTTAGCAGAAAGGGGATCAAGGGATATTGCATGACCTGCGGAGGTTTCAGACACGTCGCCCATACGCTCTCCATTCTGAAGTATCAATATCCGGTCGCCATCAAGTCCCCGGAT